>JAGXTJ010000007.1 GCA_018333655.1 Bacillota bacterium
GATTATATCATCAGAACCTGTCTCTACCCACAAAAAAATCGCGCTTCCACAGGGTGGCGTAAAAGCGCGCTAAAACGGTGACACTTTCTGCAGAGGGTCACGTCTTATGATTGATAATAATGGTAGGAGGATTGTACACGTGGGAAGAATTTGTCTCGTCACTGATAGCACTGCTGATCTCACCCCTGTCCAAGCGCAAAATCTCAAGGTCACGATCCAGCCGCTGTATGTCGTATGGGGCGACAAAATGTACCGTGATGGGATTGATATCACGCCCGACGCTTTTTACACACAACTAAAAGCTTCATCCACCTCACCCACCACCAGCCAACCTTCGCCAGGGGAATTTATGGAGCTGTACAGTGGGCTTTTTTCTGCTGGGTACGACACCATTGTCTCTTTGCACATTTCGGCTGGACTGAGTGGAACATGTCAGGCAGCCCGCCAAGCGGCAGAGCAACTTACCGGCAAGGATATTCGCGTGGTTGACTCGCGCTCCATCAGCGTTGGCGCCGGCCTACAAGTACGGGCAGCCGCAGCGGCCATTGGCGAAGGTCGCTCTGTCGAAGAAGTTCTCGCCGCCATCGAAGTCTGTCGCCAAAACCATGAGTTGCTTTTTACCCTGAACACCCTCGAGTATCTCGCTAGAGGGGGCAGAATCGGCAAGGCGAAGAGTTTGCTCGGCTCTCTCCTTAATATCAAGCCCATTATCCGCGTGGAGGACGGCGCCTATGTTGATGCCGGCAAAGCCAGAAGTCAAAAGCAGGCTCTCACGCAGATAGTAGGCCTCTTCCAAGAGTTATCGCAGGGTCGCCGCGTTAAGCGTGTGAGTGTGGGTGTCGGGGCCGCCGATGAGGCTGGGCAGGTACTTGTAGGCGAGCTGACCAAGGCCTTCGGCGTCGAGCCCGCTCTATCGCATTTGGGGCCTGTCGTTGGCGTGCATACCGGGCCTGGAACTGTGGGAGCGGCTGTGGAGTACTACCCTCGATAGTCTCGCTACGCGCGGCGCAGTTCGTCACATAGCTCGCGCATGAGCTCGTCTACAGAGACGATACTGTGAATGCGATGCACTTCGGAGCCACAGAAGGCGAAACCATCCCCTAGTTGCCCGCGAGCGGCGTTAATCAAGGCTTCGGCAATACAGTAGGGCGCTCTTAAAGGGTTGCAAGGCTTAAGACAGTGCACCACGCAACTGTCTGGTTGACGCAGGCCCTTTTCTACTTCCTTGAGAAATTTATTGGCGAGTGCTCGCCCCGGCATACCCACGGGGCTGTCAATAATGACTACGTCGTCCGGGGTTGCTTGCAGGTACGCTTCTTTGAATTCGCTGGCGGCATCACACTCTAGAGTGGCGACAAAGCGTGTCGCTAACTGCACCCCGGCCGCCCCTGCCCTGAGTAATCTCGCGATATCGCCCCCGCTAAAAACCCCGCCGCCCGCAATAAGGGGCAGCGAAGCCGCCTTTTCACCAAGCAAGTCGCGCATTGCCGTGTGTACCTCGCTCAGAATCGTATCGAGAGAGAATTGGCCCGTGCTGTCGGCAAGCTGGCTGCGCGAAAAACCTAAGTGCCCACCCGCTAGAGGCCCCTCCACCACTATGGCATCTGGCAGGCGATTATACTTATTGAGATAGTGCTTGGTGATAAGTGCCGCCGCTTTCGCCGAGCTGACGATAGGGACAATGGCGGTTGACGACCCTCTGGTGAGGGCTGGTAGTAACAACGGCAGCCCTGCGCCGCTAAATATAATGTCCGCGCCTCCCCTTACCGCCGTTTCAACTAGCAGGGCGTAATCGTTAGCAGCCACCATGATATTGACGCCAATAACCCCCTGGGGAGCGATTTCTCGCGCCCTATGGAGGTGCCACAAAAGGGCCTCGCTATTGGCCGTGACTTTGTCTGTGGCATAGGTCGGCCACTGAAACCCAATTTCAACCCCCGCAATGACCCCCACGCCCCCTGCGCGGGCGACTGCTCCGGCTAGCCCCGACAAGGAGATACCTACACCCATGGCCCCCTGTACAATGGGTACTTGGGCGATTTTTTCTCCGATAACTAATTGCGGTATTTGCATGATCTTTCCTCCCCAATGTGCGACGATTACTTACCATCTAGCTTGACGCTGGAGACAGGTAAAAATGTCTCGATTTATAGATGCTTGTTCTATCGCGCACCTTTTCAGCCTGCAGCCATAAGCTGAAGCGAGGACTGAGAAAGGAAGTGTTCCTGCGATGAGGCTCTGCCGCATTCGTGACTCTGTCACGGCTCGCACTGTTACAGCTGGAATCAAAAAATACAATGGTGTGGTGGTTGCCCCCCAGCGCATACTGGCGCGCCCTCATTTTACCATCGAAAGTGGCCCCTACACTGCAGGCTGGATTGGCTTTGAAGGGCGCGGCAGGGGTGTTTACGAGTTGGTGCACCTCTCCATAAAGCCAAAATTTCGTCATTTGGGGCTGGCACAGAGCGCGACCAAGCAGACTATCGCCTTGGCAAAGGGCGCCGGTGGCAGATATGCTTATACCCGTATCAATCACAAAAATCGACCTTCGATTTGCCTAGCACGCAAGTTAGGCTTCCGGCAAACCCATCGCGGCAAGACCTGCATTTTTGGAAGGCCTATCTAGCTGTGACCCGGGCTTCGCCGGGGTCTTTTTTTTGCAGGAAAGCGCCTAGGGCGTGACGAAAAGAGAGGCGAGGTGATGGCAATGAAAAAAGTACTAGGTCTGTGTGGGTCTGCTCGCCGAGACGGCAACACCGATCTTCTGATCAGAGAGATCTTGCGCGGGGCGGCAGACACTGGGGCTGCCGTAGAAACAATCCGCCTGTCCGATTTGTCGATTAGCCCTTGCACTGGGTGTAACCACTGCAAGACAAATGACGAGTGTAGCATTCCAGACGATATGTCCATGCTGCTCGACGAAATCGTGCAGTCCTCGGGGGTAGTGCTCGGCTCACCAGTGTACATGGGACAGGTAACAGGCCAGACAAAAGTGTTTCTTGATCGTCTCTACCAGCTGCGGCGCGGGGACAGAACACTTAGGGTGGACGGCTCCCACATCCGGGGGGCGGTGCTCGCCGTGTGTGGCGCACCTTCGCACGAGCATCCACAGGCGACTTTAGCCACGCTCAGAGTACTCTTTAGGTGTCTGAACCAGCCTAAAGTGTGGGAGCTCGTGGGCACAAGCCTAGGGCCTAAAGGCATTGTCAGAGAAAGAACTGGGCTACTAGAGGATGCCTACGAGCTAGGGCGTAAGCTCGGATCTTAATAGCCCAAAGATAGTGCGCAGAGCCGGCTCAACATGAAGTGAGCCGGCTCTGCCTCTTGCCGTGGACCTAAACCCTTACCGTAACCCCTAGGGCAGATTACTTAGTGTAGCGGAATAAAAGGAGTAGCGAAGTTTTCGTCGAACGTATACTAAGGCCTTTGGCTGGCACTACTTGTCTACAACTAGAGGGGGCGCTAACATGTCGCTACGCGGGCGTATCAAATGCATTAAGGACGATCTAGACGGTCGTTCCTCCGATGTACAAGAGTCAAATATTCGCTTAAACAACTACCACGGCGTAGTCTCTACGCTAGCCGCTAACTTGGTGGGCCCTTTTATGGGCATATTCGCGGTGCGCTTAGGTGCCAGCAACGTCCAGATTGGTCTTTTATCCTCCGCACCTGCCTTTGTCAGCCTGTTGGCCATGATTCCGGGGGCCAAATTTATAGATTCCCGCCGCGATAAGAAGCGCTACACGGCGGCCTTTATGCTTGCCCACCGCATCTTCTACTTGCTGCTGGCGATGATCCCGTTCTTCACCCCTGATCGTCGCGCGGCGCTACTAGTTCTCACTCTAGCTGTAATGAACCTACCAGGCGCTATCTCTAATGTCGCTTGGCAGGGGTTTATCGCCCGCGTAGTACCGCCTCATCGCCGAGCCACGGCCTTTGCCGAGCGCAATCGCCTCATGAATGTAATCGGCACCCTGTGCATCCTGGTAGCCGGACGAGCGCTAGATATTATGACCTACCCACTAGGGTACCAAATCATCTTCGCCGTAGCCTTTGCCTTCGGGGCACTGGAGATTTGGGTCTTTCGCCGGCTGGTTGTGGCTCCTGACGGTGCAGCAGAGCACAATGCCGCTGATATCCCTGTGGGGAGATTCGCCGCTACCCTTCTGCGGTCAGTCAGAGACGATCTGCGTGAATTTCGGGGGAAGTGGAGCTTCTTGCGTTTCACGCTTGTTTCCTTATTCTTTCATTTCGCCTGGCAGGTCGCCTGGCCGCTTTTTACCCTTTACCAAACAAAGGAGCTTGGTGCCAACAATCTCTGGATTAGCATCTTGCATTTAAGTAACACGGGGGGATCATTGCTAGGCTATGGCTTCTGGGCCAAGTACATGGAGAGAAACGGCTCGCTCAAAACGCTGTTTGCTTCCACCTTGGGCATTTTCATCGTGCCTGTGGTTTACGCTTTCTCGCGCGACCTTCTCACTATTACCTTCTTTAACGTCATCACGGGCATTATTTTCTCGGGAGTAATGCTGGCCCTCTTTAATTCTCTGCTCGATATGACCCCTGAAGAGCGCAAAACTACCTATATTGGCTACTACAATACGGCGATTACGGCTAGTGCCATCTTCGCCCCCATGGCGGGAGTCGCCATGCTCGAGTTGTGGGGCTACAGGCCCGCATTCCTCATAGCGGCTACCTTGCGCATTATGGGTAGCCTAGCCTTTGGGCTTATCTACCTGCTCGAAAAACGACCCGAAAAATGCAACACCGATAACGCCTCATGACAACCTGCCCTTTAGCGTAACGGCAAGTTGATGATGATAGTAGTGCCATGTCCGGGCTCGGACGCCACATTTATGGAGCCTTGATGCAAGTTTATGACTTCCCACGCGATGGCGAGCCCCAAGCCGCTGCCCCCTGTGTTGCGCGCCCGCGCTGCATCTACCCTGTAGAAGCGCTCGAATAGCCTGTCTACCGCCGCAGGCGGGATTCCGAGGCCGTCGTCGGCTACGCGCAGGCTGAGAACAGAGTCCGCCTCTAGAGTAACGAAGACTGCCGCACGCGCGAACTTCACGGCATTGTCCACAATGTTAAGAATGGCGCTGTGAAGCCGGCCTTCATCGGCTGTAATAGTGGTGGGGGGCATTTCGCCCATTTTCATCCGCACACCTCTCTCCTCTGCTAAGGGCGCTAGCGAACTGACCACCCGCCTCACTAAAAGAGAGAGGTCAATAGTGGTGAGTTCAAGCGTCGGCCGGCTATCAAGGCGAGCCAGCTTGAGCAAATCGTCTACGAGCCGAGTCAATCTATCTAATTCTCTATCGATCTCACTCAAAAAATCGCGCATGACGGCATGCTCCACCTGTTCGTCGCCCACGAGTGGCGCAATAAGCGCCTTCATAGAGGCCAAGGGGGTACGAAGTTCATGAGAAGCATCGCCCACAAATTTGCGGCGCGCTTCTTCTAGGGTAGCCAAGCGCAGGCTCATGGCGTTAAAGGCCTCGCCCAGTTCATAGACCTCCTGGTCACCAGACGGTTGCACTGTTGTACCTAGGGCGCCAGCCGCCATCTGCTTGGCCCCTGTAGTCAGCCTGGCTAGCGGCGTAGAGATGCCAAAGGCGAAGTAAATTGCCATAGGCACGGCTAAGAGGGACATGAGCAGGCTGCCACTAATGAGGCGCTGCGCGATAATTTGCTGCTTTTTGCGTAAATCGGCGAGCGAGGTGGCGATAAGCGCCACCCCTATAATTTCTGATGAACTGACGGCCAGCCTCCCAGCAGCTGCAATGGGCACATAAACATAGAGCACGGGCTCTAGAGCGTCTTGTCTAACTACCGCCACACTCTGCCCAGAAAGACTGGTTTTAAGTTCAGCGTGGTCAATCTTTGTGCCAGCTAATTCACCGTAAGCGTCAACCAGCACGCGGGAATCCGGAGCAATAAACATCACCCTCGACTCTAGTCGTTGGCTTTCAAGTTGTGCTAGACGATCTAGGGCGAGCCCATCACCCTGCAGGTCGAGGCCTGCGGCATAGGCCACGAGGCTCCCTTGCGTTAAGAGCTCTAATTTTCGTTCGCGGACAAAGTACTGCCACAGGGCTGGATTGACGAACAGAGCTGAGCCAAGCGAAGCCAGTACAATGACCAGCAAGTAGGTTAGCGGCAGGCGCGTGCGTAGACTTAGGCGCATGACTTACCGCTCACGAAAATTGTAGCCGACTCCCCAACGCGTCAAAACATATTCTGGACAGGACGGGTTTTTCTCGATTTTCTCTCGCAGTCGCCGCACGTGGACATCCACATTGCGCACATCGCCATAGTATTCATACCCCCATACTAATTCCAAAAGATTCTCCCTGGTAAAGACTCGCCCAGGGTTCGTCGCGAAAACGAGAAGGATGTTATACTCTTTGGCCGTAAGATCAAGTAGTTCCCCATCAAGATGCACGAGGCGCTTCACAAGATCAATATGTAGAGCACCCACCGCGATACTTTCATTTTCAGGCACGATGCCGCCCCAGACAACGCGCCTGAGGTTCGCTCTAATCCTGGCAATCAACTCGCGGGTGCTAAAGGGCTTGGTCATGTAGTCATCGGCCCCTATTTCAAGGCCTAGTATTTTGTCAATATCTTCATTTCGCGCGGTAAGCATGATAATTGGCACTGTGGAGTGTTTGCGGATGCTCTTGCAGACCTCGGTACCATCAAGCTCAGGAAGCATTAAGTCTAACACCACCAGATCTGGCTGCACCTCTTCAACGACCTGTAGTGCTCGCTTACCATTTTCAGCAGTGTAAACATCGAAACCTTCGCGCTCGAGGCTATACTTTAGCCCTTTGATAAGAGCTGCTTCGTCATCCACAAGCAGTATTCTCGCCATCGCTCTGCCTCCTGCCGTACTTTTACTGTATCTAGGTACCATTTCGCCAAATAGCCACTCGATTCCTGCTCATTAGAAGCAAGAAGCAAGAAGCAAGAAACCAGAAGCAAGATGCAAGAAACCAGAAGCAAGAAGCAAGAAGATAGAAGCCGAAAGCAAAGACCCCTAGCATAGCTAGGGGTCTTCTAAGAAGATTCCGGCGGCGACCTACTCTCCCGGGAACTTGCGTCCCAAGTACCATCAGCGCTGGAGGGCTTAACTGCCGTGTTCGGGATGGGAACGGGTGTGACCCCTCCGCCATAACCACCGGAAATATGCACTCTCAAAACTAAACAGTGGAGACATTCA
>JAGXTJ010000008.1 GCA_018333655.1 Bacillota bacterium
GATAGCAGTATCCCAGTTGTAGGCACTTGCGTAGCTCACGGCCTCTTTAAACGCTTCCCCAGCTTTCTCTGTGTCGCCCAGAGCAAATAGAATGCACCCCGACAGGTATAGCGACAATTCACGCCCCGTCACGTGCGCTGGGTCTCTGAGACTAACCATGAGCGCCTTTTGTACAATCTCCAACGCATGGTGATATGAGCCGCGGAGGTATAGGCAGTGAGCTGCGGAATGAAGAGTGTACCACTGGGATTGATAATCCGCCAGCTGTGCGTAGATTCCTGAAGCCTGAAAAGAGCGCGTGATAGCCGCAAGTAGATCCCCAGCGTTATACTGCATCCAGGCTGTGATGCGGAGAAAATTTGCCTTGTTAGCAGAAGATAGGGAGTCCATGCATGGCTCAAGAGACTGAGCTAGTCCCATCGCTTCACCACTTTGACCCGTCATGGCAAGACTTTGTATGCGGTCAATTACGGCCTTTTTACCTAAGTCGTCATCCTCTTGCGCCGAAGGAAGGAAGTAGGATAGGGGCTTCCCCAAACGCTCTGCGAGGAACTGCAGATTTTCACTGGAAGGACTAATTCGTCCTCGCTCGATTTCGCTAACATATGACCGCGAGAATCTGCCACCTGCCAAACTGGCCTGAGACACCCTAGCCTCAAGTCTAGCTTGGCGTAGTCGTTTTCCCAACATATAGTACCCCCTACCTGACTTAGTGTCGGGCGTCACTATCATGGACTTGTGACACTAGTACGCAGTAATGTATTATGGTGGCAATAATAATTGCCGGCATTGCCCCCGCCGAGTCGGCGATAACTCTCCGCCACCCTGTAAGTCTATTTCTTTGGAGGTGAGATGATATCCTTCAAAAATGATGCCAGCCGTGAGACAGGGTTGAGGTTGAGAACACCCGGTATTTATGAATACAAATTAAAACATGGAAGGTCGTGTTCCATTGAAAAATGTAAGGAGTCGGTATACCTTTCATACTACATTGCCCGATGGCAGACTGGGACTTTATAATAGCAAGACCGGAGCTGTCGTATGCGCAGATGTTGAGGAGGCTGGCAAGCTGTTGTCTGTCCTCGAAGATCCCGTTGGGAATTCTGAGAGCAGTTTTCTACCCGCCCTCGTTTCCCAAGGTTTTGTTGTTCAAAATGATTGCGATGAATTGTCTGATATCAGAAAGTGGAGCAATGCTTTCCTTAGCGATGAGCGCCTACTACATCTTACCATGCTACCCGCAGAAGCGTGTAACTTCACGTGCCTTATTGCTTCCAGTACAACAAGCGACACTTATTCATGAAGCCGTGGGTTTACGATGCCGCTCTGCAATTGATCGAGCGTAGCGCGGTGAGAAACCAGAACCAAGGACAGCGAACCCACATAAAAATATCTTGGTTTGGCGGTGAACCAACACTAGCCGCACCAATGATCATGTCATTTCAGAACCGCCTCCTAGCACTTAGCGCAAAGTACGAATTAGACGTAAAGTGTACGATGGTAACAAATGGTTACTTGCTTACAAGTAATTTGTTCAATAGATTACTTGATGCGAGCATCCGCGAATTTCAAGTAACCCTTGACGGAGACAGTACAACTCATGATCAGCTTCGTACACTTAAGAACGGAAAACCGACATTCAACACCATCTATGAAAATCTCAAGCTAATTACCCAGCTACCCAATGAAGTACAGTTCAAGATGACAATAAGGGTCAATTTTCTGCGTACTACAATTGACGCTGCTCGAAACATGACAGATATGTTTGTAGCGGACTTTGGCCACGATAGCAGATTTCAGATTTACTGCCGTCCAGTCTACCACTTTGACACCGCGCGAGACGACATTCAAGCTATAACCTCTGACATATGTTCCATTGAAGAGGGAATTGGTTTGCAGCGTGCCTTAGCCAAGATGGTTATGGAGCAGCTTAAGGTGTCGACGCCGGGAGGATTGTTCGACCCTCTGCCAATGCCTACGCCTGCTTGGTGTCCTTGTGAGCGGAAATACAGTTATGTCATCGGAGCCGATGGCCTCTTATTCCCTTGCGACAATCTAGTGGGTGATGAGAATTACACGATCGGCCGCCTCTCCGAGGATGGCACTCCGCTTTACAACTCCCGCGCTACTCTTTGGAAAGGAGACTGCTTATCCGATAACGAGTGCCTTACATGCAAGCTCCTTCCTGTTTGTATGGGAGGATGTCTACGAGCTAGAATCATTTCGAAACGACAACCATGCTTCTAGAGTGAATCTGAACTACTACGCTCCTTGCAGGAGCACATCGAACTAAGCACGCCCCGCTGCACCACAGGGTAGCGGTGAATTAACCTCGTGTGCTGAGACCTCAAAAAGGGAGGTGAGAACATATGAAAATCTTACGGGAAGCAGTGCGCATGGAACAAATCGAGCAGCCCTCTGAATGGGACTGTGCTTGGTTCGGGTTATGTTGCGCAGACGGCTTCTGCTGCAAAGGAATAACACCGTAAGCCCTACCTCATGTTGGCCTTTGTGAACTGACGGATGGGCCTAGGCATAGCCCTAGGCCCATCCACATTGTCGCATGGGGCAAGGTTGCAACATCTGTAGACTGGAGATGGGAGATGTGAGCATGTTAAAGAACCTGCGCATCATATACACATTTTATTCATTGATTGGACTACCTCGGCTGCTGCCAATACTCATCGGAGGTTTGCTGGAAAATGTCCCAGCCATATTAGGAGTGGTGAGCCCGCTTTTGGTGCGCGAGATTATAGATGGCCTAGCTAAAGGCAGTATGGACTGGGGCACAGTCTACATCCTTTGTGCTGTGTATGCTACCTCGTTTATCTTGAGCTACGGCGGAGACCTGCTCTACGTGCAGAGCAAGTGGCGTGCCGTTATGGAGCTGCGCTCCCGGGTGTTCGCACAGTCGTTTTATCTTCCATGGCAGAAGCTGCGGCAGCAAGGGTCGTCTTACTTCGCAACCTTGATCAACAATCATTTGAACGACGCTTTTATCGTGCTTGATTATGGATATATACGAGCACTAGTAGCACTTGCGCGCATGGTAGTGATACTTGGTATTGTCCTTGTCTGGGATCGCACGTTGTTTGCACTGTTTGTCTTTAATGTGGTGCTTCTTGCAGCGTATTCTGAAGTCATAAGCCGAGCAACCCGTCATCTTTATGTCCATGGCTTCGAGTTAATGCGACGGGCAACCACGTACATTGTCGAGATTTTTGACAATTTCCACGAAGTGCTTGCAGGCGAAGGTCGGGAAAAGAGCAACCGTCGTTACATGGCTATGAGTAACGAGTTAGTAGGCGTAGCTTTGCAGGCAGAATCTAGACGGGTGCAACTCGACAAAGCAATGACTGATTTGCCCGATTACGTCACTCGCCTGTTGGTCCTTGTCTACGGCGGTTATCTTGTAGTAAACGGTCGCATGACCATCGGCACTATCTGGGCACTCTGGGCGTACTTTGCCATGCTGACCGAGCCTCTCAACATGTTGCAGTCCCTGACGCCAATCTCCGTACGAGTCGTCGCGACGCTAGAGAGTATACTCACCTACTTTGCGGAAACCGAGCAAACAAAAAAAGCTTTTAGTGACAGAAGTATTACGCCAGACCCAAACGCTCCCGTATATAGCTTGCGTGATGTTGCCCTTTCCTATGGTGAGGATAACCCTGTTCTGAAAAATGTGAGTTTCGATGTGCCACGAGGTGAAATTGTGGCTGTAATAGGACTCTCTGGGGAGGGGAAGTCCACTCTCCTCAATGTACTGCTTGGACTTGAACAACAGTATGAGGGCCACGTGAAATTTTTTGGTACTGAAGTAAAGGGCCTATATCCCGGTCTTGTGTTTCAGCACCTTGGATACTGCGCACAGACCATTGGCATCTTTAATGACACCCTTGATAACAACATCACCTTAGGACGACCTGTCGATAATGGGCATTTGCAGGAAGTAATCGCAATGCTAGAGATTGAGCATCTGCGCGGCAGGCTACTAGGCGAGCACGGCGGGTTTCTATCTGGGGGGGAGAAACAGCGAGTGCAGATAGCACGACTACTCTACGCAAATAAAGACGTGGTTATACTTGATGAACCCCTCACCAATCTTGACCTAGTAAACGAGCGTGCCCTGCTCGAGAAATTGGCAGGCCATATGGTGGACCGTTCCGGCATTATTATCTCACACCGGCCAAATATATTGCGCTTAGCCACGCGGGCAATTGTGCTAAGTGAGGGGCAAGTGATAGCCGAAGGCAAGTTGGCTGACCTTATGCACAGCAACCAAGTCTGCCGTGATATCATTCGCACATATGTTGACAGTGCTATGGAATTCGGTCGGGAGCTCTAAAAACACGCTTTCGGATTGCTGTTACCATGAACCTGGTCGTTAGTGTTCCATTTAGGCCTCAAGTCTAGCTTGGCGTAGTCGTTTTACTAGCAAGAACGCCCCATAGGCGCACTAGTGTCGGGCGTCACTATAATGGACTTGTGACACTAGCACGCAATTCGGTCAAGAGCGTGATAAGGGGCAGAGGAAAATACGGCCTATATTATGGCAGAACGGCAAGCGGTTTATGCAAAGGAAAGGCCTAGTCTGGCGATATCAATTGCCAAGCAGCAAATGATGATTGAGACATTCACAAGCTGCTCGGCAACGATGGGGTCCACTTTGTCGAAGAACTATGGTAAGACACCGAGCAGCAGCACGCTAAATATCAACACGTCTTGCAGGAAATGAATGATTATAGCCCATCCAATTCCTTTTGTATCAAAAATAGATCTGACAAGAAACCAGCCTAAGAACCCAGCCATAATACTCCCTGGTAACCCTCCCGGCACACCGAAATAGTGAGGTATCCCAAAGATAAGAGCTCCAATAATTGCTGCGACTTTAGGATTCTTTGAGAACCCTTCAACAATAGTCCATCTGGTGATTATTGTTTCATTGAAGGAATTAAATAAGGCTAGTGGCAAGGCGATAATCACAGCTAGGAAAATTGCCTCCGACGAGGCACTGGCAATAGCTTCTCTATTGCCTAAATACAAGTAAGTTCCAGTGACAAGAGAAATAATAATGGAAAAGTTATACCAATTTGCTTCCAACTGTCTTTACTGCCTATTCCTAATAATTTTATCGGCGTGGTTTGGGCAGACAAATTACCAACTTTAAAATACTCTGCCTTCGTAATTCTATGAACTGCAAGAACGATTAGCAATGTCACATTTAACATCACAAATTGGTACAGAAAGTTGTTACATACCGAGGTCCTTTGCTTAGTCACATTACCTACTACAAAAAATGCTGCAACACCTAGCAGACTAAAAGCCAGACTGATCACTTGGGATCTTTTCATGTTTGTCTCTCCCTCTCTCATAAAATGTATAGTCCCCTCTGTCCTCACGCTGGGAAGGCAACGCGAAAAGCACTGCCGCGACCTACTTCGCTCTCTACCGTTATACGGCCCCCTAGCTCATGCACAGCCTCCTGCACAATTGCTAGGCCGATGCCCGAGCCACCTGTCTCCCTGGTGCGCGAAGAATCGACACGATAGAAGCGCTCAAAAATAAAGGGGAGATGCAGGCTAGCAATGCCTTCGCCGTTGTCGCGCACTACGAAGCCCGCTTCCCCTGCAGCACTAAATATGGAGATCTCAACTTTACCCCCCTCTGGGGTGTATTTGTGTGCGTTACTTAAGAGGTTTCGTACTATACGCGAGAGAAGTTCTTCGTCCGCAGTCACAACTACGGACGCTTTGGGTTCCTCACAGAGAAGTGTGAGGGCCTTTTGCGTAAACTGGGGGCGGGCTACTAGGGCCTCTCGCGCTAAGAATTCGCCAAGCTCTATCTGGCGAAGCGTCGTGCCCTTCTGACTGTACTCCCTGGCGCTCAGGTCCTGCAAATCTTTCATTAATCGCGCTAGGCGATGCGATTCTTCGATGGCTGCCTCCAGATTGTATGTGTCTGGCTCCAGCACACCATCACGGAAACCCTCTAAGTAGCTTTGCATCGTGGCGAGAGGAGTCCTAAGCTCATGCGAAATGTCCCCCGTCAGTTTCTTGCGCAACGCCTGTTGCATAGCTAGACTATCGGCCAGCTTGTCGAGCGTCGCGCCAAGCATAGTCAACTCATCGTCTCCACCCAGGCTAGCGCGAGCCTCTAGGTCACCCGCACCCAGCCTTTCGGCAGCGAGAGTTAGCATGTCTAGGCGACCTGTTAGGCGCCGCGAGAAAGCGCGCCCGGCGTAAACGGCAACTACTGTGGCGACGATGCTCGTGAGAACTGTGGCAAAAAAAACAGCGCGGCGAAAATCTAGGGCCTCGTAGCTCCATATGCCGAGCTGCCCTAAAGAGGCGATTTCAACTTGGCCGACTTGTATCCCGGCGACTTGCAAGGGGTAGGAGTATGCTTCCCCAAGTAGTTCTTGCCCACCGCGCCAGCGCATTCCATGCCTACCCCGCATCATGTGCGGCAGGGCATCGACGATGATGGTGCCCGCGCTGTCTCGCACGCGGATATGCCGCCCTGCCGTCATCGCCATGTCCATAGCGGAACGTCGGATAGCCTGCCATGGTTCGCCCTGCTCATACAAGAGAGCTAGCGTCTCCACCAGACGCAGATTAGCGCCCTCTTGCTCGCTCCGCAGGTACTGGCGCAAATTCCACTCGAGGGTCAGGCTGGCTAGTAGCCCGGCCAGAACTATACCCCCGACCGAGAGGATGGCGATGGTCAGCATCAACTTGTGGCCGAAGCGATGGTTCATTTTTTCTCATCCTCGAATTTGTAGCCTACGCCGTAGACGGTCTTAATGAATATGGGCTGGTCTGGCTGTGGTTCTACTTTGTGGCGCAGATTTTTGATGTGGCTATCGACTGCGCGGTCAAATCCGGTAGATAACTCCCCCGATATGGCCTCGAGCAATTCTCCGCGCGAAAATACACGCCCGGGATGGCGCGCAAGCGTTACAAGGAGTTTGTATTCAGTCGCGGTAAGGGCAATTGATACGTCTAGAACTGCTACATAGTGGCGCAAGGTGTCGATGGTGAGCCTGCCACTGCCAAATTCCCATACATCGGCGAGCAAACCACCCTTGCTGGGGCGAAGCCGCCTCAATATGGCGTGTACCCTAGCCACTAGTTCTCGCGGACTAAACGGCTTGACCATAAAGTCATCCGCGCCAATTCCTAGCCCGGCTATTTTGTCCTCTTCCCCATCTTTAGCTGTAAGCATGATGATGGGCAGAGTCTGCCCCGACATGCGGAGCCGTCTAGCTACCTCTTCGCCCGATAGGTGCGGCAGCATTAGGTCTAGCACCATGAGCGAAAACTCTCCGCTCGCCGCCAAATCTAGTGCATTTTGTCCATCATGGGCTTCGGTGACACTGAAACCCTCTTTTTCTAGATAGGCGCGAATGACGCGGGTAATCTTCACTTCATCATCGACCACCAAAATTCTCTCCACCTAGACACCCCCGCGGCTTAATTGGCGGCAGTAAGCGCATTTAAGCTGCCGTTGGCACTGCCCTGTCCTGCAATCAATATACCAAATGCCTGCCGAAAAAGAAAACGGGGCTTAGCGCCCCGTACTTCTTTGGCCATTGCCACAACCGTTACCGCCGCCAGAAGCGCCGCGCATCATGAAGCCGCCACCTTGCCTTGGGCCGAAGGCGAAATCTCCCTGAGACATGCGCTCAAGCTTCGTCGCCCAAGTTTGCTCCATCCGCTCGCGGATCTCTGCCGCGTCTTCGGCCGTCACTAGGCCCGCCTCAACTTGCTTGTCTAAGATCTGCAGCCTGAGCTCGTGCATTTGCTCATGCAGGGCAGTGAGCTCTGCTTTCTCTGGGTCTGTCATGGCGAGGGCGGCGGGCACCGCAACAGCCATTATAACGACTAGCGCGGCAATGATGATGATTGTTTTTTTCATTTTCTTTGACCTCCTTCATCTTCGTTCGACCTCAGTATATCTATTAACTATAGAGAACTGATGGAGACAAGATGGAGGACTTGTGGAGATTGAGACCTAGGCCTTGATGTAGCCTGCCTTGGCGAGTACTTCTTGCGCACGAGCGTAATCTTCGTCTGCAGTGAGGATTACGGGGCCGGTGCAGCCCATGCCGGTGGAGGCGAAGATGCCTGCTCGCCATACCTCGCGCACGGCAATTTCGAGGTCGAGTATGTCTATGCCGGCGATTTCTGAAGTGGCTACCTTGGCGGGCGGTGCGGTTACTTCCGCCTCTTCGGTCTTGGCGGTAGCCTTAATTTCTTTCTTAAGCAGGTTTTCGAGCCCTGCCTTGCGTGCGGCAGCAAACTCCGCGGCCACTTTCTCGAGCAACTTGCCCTTGGCCACGTCGCCGGCATACTTGATGGCGCCGGCCACCACAGGGGCGCCTGAAGCGCGTGACAGAATAAGCACTATTCTGCCATAGCCTTCACCTACCCCGGGGCCATAACCAAAGCCGAGAGACTCGTAGTCGCCGCCCGTAGTATAGGCCGAGAACACTTTCATCAGGACATTGCCCGTGAGCGTGTCAGTGACCATGATGTCGGGTGCCCCCACTAAGAGGTCGTTCCCCCGCATCACCGAACCACCGTCCTTGCGGATGGACTCCGCGAAACTAACTGCATAGCCGTTATCTACCAGTTTTTGCAGCTGCCTTTCGACCGTGCGAGCGGAGTCGACATTGAGAATGCCCAGGGTGGGGTTTTCGATACCGGCAGCCTTCGCGGTGGCGATGCCGTAAATGGCGTTCTTGACCATGGCCTCTACTCTATCTGTGGCGGCGGTGCCGGTTGTGGTGGTAAGAAACATTTCTCGCCCGCGCCCGGGGGTAATAACGCGCCCCACGGTAGCTACGCCAATAGGGAAGTTGTAGTGCATGGTAACGACGGCAGCGAGCTCGCCGCTTGCGAGCATGCGCTCCATAACTTCATGCTGTGCGCTCTCGCAGTCAGCGTGAACTTGGCGCAGGTTCGATTCTACGCGCGGCCCAATTAAGACCACCGTAAGGTCAGGGTTAGCGCGTGCAGCTTGCTCTGCGCCCCGCACAATTTCGGCAACGCCGTGCTCACTGCCGAGGAGAGTGATGCCTATGCAGGTGGGGGCACCGAAGACGCCTGTCTCTAGGGCGTCGGCAATCTCTGAAAACACTTTGGCGACGAGTGCTTTGGCCTCTATCATCGTCTCACCCTCGCCTACTTGGTTGTGGTGAGAGACTCGACTACCGCACGCATGGCGGACGCAATGATGCCCCGCACTTCCTGCTCATCGATTCCACCTGTCGCCTTTTTCACTTGGCCCGGGTTCTTTTCGATAACAAAAGAAACGCCGTCAAAGAGATTGGTCATGCGGGCCAAGAAGAGACTGCCCTTGCCGATAACCATGGCGCGCGTAATTTGCTCATTAAGCATTTGTTCGCGCACATAGCCGATTACGGGCATACCCGACGGGATATGACCCTGGGTGGGGGCGAAGCCTGGCATGCCGTGCTTGTGCACAAACTGCGGAATGTCGGTGCGTTCGAGGTCGCCGCGTTTGACACCGAGAGCCGCAATCATCTTGTAATTGGCCTCAGGCACATTGCCAGCACCGGCGGGTACAGTTATCTCTGGGTTCTGCATTTCTACGCCGTATTGATCTACGTCGGTGATCTTCATGTTGACGCGGTCTAGCGGGTCTGTCACTAGAGCCTGAATGACGGCCTGGGGGCTAGAGCCTGAACCGATGGTGTGCCTGCCGATGGCGTCGGTGCGGATGATGGGGTTAACGCCATCGTTAGCGGCAACCCAAATGGCGAAACCGCCCAGCACGTCTTCCAAGATGGGCAGATTTTTGTTAAGGTGGTCTTTGCCATTCATGCCTAACTTGGCGGTAGCGCCGCCGGCGACGACGACAACATTCTTGTAGATGCCGGCCTGCACTAAGGCGGCTGCGGTGATCATGGCATGGGCCGGAGCGGCACAGAAGCCACGCGTATCACTGCCGGTGGCGTTGACAAAGCCAACCACTTCGCCGATGGCCTTGGCAAAATTGCCACCACCGCGCTGGTTCATGTCACCGCAGGCTTCTTCGGAGCACTCGATCACATAGTCGACCTCTTTGGGGTCAAGCCCTGTCTTGTGCAGCAAGTTGCGCACTGTCACTACGGCCGAGGCCATGGCGGTAAGGTTTTCGTAAATGATGTGAGCGGTAAGTGAATTGTCTGTGTCATGGGCTTGACGCACGCAACCAACTAACTCGTCACCAAGTTTAAGGGGCTCGGCGACATGTTCGTCGACTAGCTTTTGGATAGTAGTGAGGTCAGAGGTTTTCTGCAGCTTACTTAAATCCACACCCTGAAATACGGGGTGTGCTGCGAGCTTTGCTGAGACTAAAGCCGCAAAGCTGGGCTCGAGCAAGACTAAGTCGAACGAATCGACTAGCTTCATCACGCCATAGAGCTCGTCTTCGGGCATAATCTCGCCAAATTTGGCGAAGCGCGAAGCGCCCGTCATGTTGTTTTGGTACCATGGCTTAGGCATGTTCTCGAGCTCGCGCGGGGTGATGCCGCCAATGTAGGCTTGGTTGGGAGGATAGATGACGCAGTCGTTGAAGCTACGGGTATGCGCATAGACCTTTTTGAGATACTCACTCTCGGGATTCTTTAAGCGCTCTTGAATTTGCGTGGTGCCGTGATCGACCAACATGTTGGGGGCATGGAAGAGGGCGTAGGCAGCCCCCTTGATTACTGGAAACATAAAGCACCTCCTAGGATTTGTGGTGGTAACCGCGATGAAAAAGAGCGGGCGGGAAGCCCGCCCGCTCTTTTTACTTACTTATCAAATACTACTTGACCATGTACTTCTGTCTCTAAGGCCCGCAATGCTTTCCGCACTAGTGCGCGACGCAGTTCCTTCTCTTCGGCTGGGGTCTTCAGTGGGTTGCCGAGCGGATAAGGAATCGCGACCGTAGGCACAATGCGATTAGCGCCAACGGTGAGTGAAATAGGAACTACGGTACACATATGCACCACAGGAATGCCGGCGCGTTCAATTTCTTTTACCATCGTTGCTCCGCAACGTGTGCAAGTTCCTCAGGTGCTAGTGAGAATGACCGCTTGCACGCCGTCGTTCAGTAGCTCCTGGGCAATCTTCTTGGCAAAAGTTATTGCATTGGCCACAGCCGTGCCATTACCTACGGTAGAGTAGAAGTAGCGGTGCAATGAACCAATTTCGCCGTTTTCGGCCATTTCTACCAAGACATCCACCGGCAGAACGCGGTCGGCATCTTGATTGGCATAGACAGGGTCGTAGCCGCCATGGGCGGTGCTAAAGCTTTCCACGGTGAGATCCTTCACGCCGGCGATGTCGTACTTGCCGTACTTGCTAGCACTAGAGGACTCAATGTGGTCGGGGTTGCCCTTGGGGACAATGCCTCCGGAGGTAACAAGGGCAATTTTAGCTTTTGTGACATCAGCCACAGGCATGTTGGGGGCCACCCGATCGAAGTGTGGCATAGGATACTCGGTAGCAAAGGGTTGACCACTCATTTTGTTGATGAGCATATCTACTGCCCTTTTGGCGCCGCGCTCAGCATGGAAGTAGTTTTTGCGCAGTCCCTGCAACAAGTAGCCATGTGTTTCTGGGCTTACTTCTTCGCCCGCCGACAAGGCAATTACCAACTTCGCCATTTGGGGAATGGCCTTGCGCATATCGGCCGCGCTATTGGTGGTCTCGACGATGTAGGCATACTTGCGATACATCTCTACCCCTGGGTTCTCAAGATACATACCGCTCACCACAGGGATCTTGAGCTCATCTTTAACTGCTCTAGCTACCGCTCCACAAGCTACGCCGTAACGTCCGGCATTAAATGCGGGGCCGGTGACGACGATGGATGGCTCATGCTTCTTGATCATGGCCAGAATCACAGCGAGTGCGGTATCGACATTCTCGTTGAAGTAGCTGTCACCACATATTACGGTGGCCACAATTTCGCCATGACTACCTATGGCTGCTTGGAGAGCTTGCCCTGGGCCAACTGCACCAGTGCGCTCTTCGGGCTTATGATCAGCCTTGTCCTCGCCGCCGATGCCGCCGTAAAACTGGTTCAAGTAATGTACTACTTTGAACTTATCGCTCTTCATATTCTTCCCCCCTTCTCAGGACTCTGCGACTGGCCCCTACTGGCCATGCTTGCTATAGGATTTGCGCATACTGCCTACTTCTGCCAGAATAGCGTCAACATCGAGGACCATCTCCATCATGCTGATCTGATTCTCGTAGACGGTAGCGTCAACTTTGTCTTTCAGTTCGAAAATGTGGTATACGGCTAGTCCCAACTGGACTCCTGCCAAGGCACCTGCGTAAGTCGGATCGCCTGCAGTAACGGTTTCGGCAGCGAGGCCTGAGGCCTCAGCTTCTGCGCCGCCAAGAACAACAATTATGTTCTCGGCACCATACTTTTCAGTCAATTCCTTAATCCGACGTTGATTCTCCAGGTCCATGGCACCCGCGGCTGTTCAGACAAAGCACTCGGTGACAGAAAACACGACTTCTCCGCCCGCGGACTTTACGCATTCTTCGATTGCGGGTCCTGGCACGCCGTCGCGATCACCGAGAATGACCACTTTCTTACCTTGCAACATGGTTTACTACCTCCTTCGTAAAATTCTTCGTGAAATTATGAGCTTATTCAACCAACTTAAATAACTTTGGCCGTTAGTTTGCTAAAGCCTAGTTCATTAGTCGCACCAGTAATGACTTGGATTTCCGCAACTATAGAGCCATCGGCGTTTAAGCTGCCGTTCCAGCCGCCAGCGATAACATCTGCTACCTCGTGGTGGCCGATGACTTTCTGCATGGCAGGGAGAACGATGACTTCATTGGCATTACCAGCTGTGATTACAGCATCGGCCAGGGGGTCGGCATCGGCGAGCGATTGCGAGGCACCGTCTTGCCCTGCATACTCATCGGTGACCAGTACGGTCTTAATGCCTTGCTTCTCTAGCTTCACACAGTTCATCATTAGGTCGGCGTCAGGGTTACCGAAACCTTCTTCCGAAATGATGGCGGCATCAACACCGAGCCAGCCGATCAACTTAGCGGTGAAATTAGATGAACGCTCTTTGTCCGCTAGGGTGACGTTCTCATTCGTGACCACAACGCCCAAGAAATTGTAGTCCTTGCCGTGGCGCGCCAGTAGCTCGTCAATGACAGGACTATTTTGGTGGTGGTAGGTGGTGTTCTTATCGCAAGCCGAGACGCAGTTACCAGAAACAATGGCCCCATCCATGACTTCGGTGGGATAGATGAAGGTCGGTAGAATGCGCTTGACGTCAATGCCGTAGAGGTAGGTGTCATGCAAAAGACCTTGACTCTGCAACATGTAGACATAGGCTACTTTGGGTAGCCCAGGGTACTCGGCCATGGCGACCGGTAGCGGTGGGCAATTGTAGCTCGTGACTTGGTCTGGCTTGACGTGCCGTCCGGCTTCGCCCAAGTAAGTTGCAGCCTTAAAGCCCATAATACGTAGCGCGTGCTCGTGCTCATGTTGCAGCAAACCCTCTACAGGCGCGGCAATCACTACTACATTGTTGGTCTTCGAGAAGGGGGTGAACTCGGCACCGGGGCCAGACATGTCGATAATGCCCTCCTGGAAACCGACAATTTTGCCCGTCGTGACGACAGCCGCGCCTTTAAGCACATGGGTCACGCCGTCACCAACCATGTCTACTTTACTCACAAAACCTGGGAAAACGCCGCCCTTACCCTCTACTTTTACGCGCGGCTCAATGACGTCCTTGACTGGGACAATGCGGGTCGAGTCACCCGGCTTCGCCAAATCAATGTCAATCGAAGCGAGACGCTCATCCTGCAGATGATTTATCATCTCTTCCTTGTTGACGTAGAGCACCCCAGCTTTTACTTCAGTGCGAGGGCCGAACTTGACATCGGTAATGGTAATTACACCTAGATCTAAACGCAAATTTGTCACCTCCCTAGCCTAGATTAATTCTTGAATTTTAGCCTCGATAATCTGTGCAGTGCATTCCGCGGGGCCAAGTTCGGCGATCTTCTCGCCTCCTTTGTAGAAGGCAATCACCGGTAGACCCATGACCTTTTGCGCGATGGCGAGGCGCCGATTACCCGAGGTGTCTAACTTGCAGAATTTGGCCTTGCTGCCATACTGCTCCGCCAAGCGTTCGACGTCTGGCATGATAGCCAAGCACTTTTCACACTTGGGGCCCCAGAAATCTACGACAATCAAGCCCTCTGCCTGTAGCACCTCTTGGTCAAAGTTGTCTTTGTGGACTTCAATCAACTAAATCACCTCCTTTGTCAAGAAGCAAGATGCAAGAGATAGGAAGCAAGATTGGGAAGTTGGGAGTTAGAATAAGACTTGGAGTTTCTCGTTTAGTGAGGATGGGGTTATTTCATCTTCTACCAGACGGCTGACGATTTCGCCGTGGTGAAAGAAGAGGACTGTGGGTTGCTGGACAACGCCGTACCGCTTGGCAACGCGCTGATTGCGGTAGGTGTCCATTTTCCATAATTTTACTTTGTCGCCGTAGCTCGCTATGGCAGTCTCGATGACGGGCATCATTTCGATGCACTTGCTCTCCATCGGAGTCCAGAAGGCAACAGCTACAGGTCGGCTTTCGTGCAAGACCGATTCGGCAAAACCTTCTTCTTCGATGATGTACTTTTC
Source organism: Bacillota bacterium (assembly GCA_018333655.1). Lineage (NCBI taxonomy): Bacteria > Bacillati > Bacillota > Bacillota bacterium. The sequence goes on from JAGXTJ010000008.1 coordinate 14,683, forward strand.
AGCAGCCACGGCCGCAATAGCACCATCTGCCGCCGCGGTTACTACTTGGCGTAGGTAAGTCACCCTCGCGTCGCCGGCGGCAAAGACGCCGTCAACACTCGTCTCCATGCGCTCATCAGTTATAATGTAGCCCCGTGCGTCGAGGTTTACTTGCCCTTTAACAAAGTCGGTGAGGGGAATAGTGCCGATGTAGATAAAGACGCCATTCGTCTCGAGCTCGGTAAGCTCGTTATTTTTAACATTGCGAATGACCACGCCTTCGACAATGCCATCACCCTTGATCTCTTGGATAGTAGAGTTCCAGATAAAGTTGATTTTGGGGTTCTTAAAAGCGCGCTCTTGCAGCATAGGTGCGGCATCAAGTACACCTTCATCATGTATAACAACGATGGTGACAGAATTAGCGAATTTGGTTAGGTAGTGGCTCTCTTCGATGGCGGCGTCGCCATTGCCGAGCACCACGATGTCTAAGTCCGTAAAAAAGTCGGCGTCACAGGTAGCACAGTAGGAGACACCCTTGCCCCGCAGGGCCTGTTCCCCTTTTACCCCCAAGGTGCGGGGAACGGCGCCAGGGGCTAGTATCAAAGTGCGTCCCACATACTGTGTGCCGTCTTTGCAGTGGACTACCTTGGCTGCCGCGTCAATTGAGACAACTTCGTTCCTGATGATTTCGGCCCCGAAAGAGGTCGCGTGCTCCGCAAAGGCTTTCATAAGGCCTGGCCCGGTTGTTCCCCTGGCAAACCCAGGATAGTTCTCCATATCTTGCGTGCTACCAGCCTGACCGCCTGGCTTCGCTTTTTCGATGAGCAGGGTCTTCTGCTTGCTGCGGGCGCCATACATGGCCGCCGACAAGCCGCCAGGCCCACCGCCAATGATAATTAAATCCCATACGTCTGACAATTAATCCACTCTCCTTAAGTTGAATCGCGCTAGTAATGCCCTGCCAAGCGCAAGGACATAAGTCCTGCGTCACAGAGCGACTTATCGATGCTGGCAAGATCACACAGCACACTAGGGGAGTAATCCCGCAGGGGGCGCTCTGCTAACATGCGCCGTGCCACGCTAAGGCAACCCTCAACTAATTGTACTGATTGGTAGTCTACGCCAAAGGCTTGATATGTAATCACTATGGAGCGAAAGGGGTTTTCATTTGGTTTCACGCTGCCGGCAAAGGGATGGGTGAGCAAGTGATGCCCAAGATGCACGTAGTCACGCACAGTTTCTAGCACGGCTAAGTTATCGGGGCTCTTAAGACAGATATCGGTGGCACGATACTCTAAGGTCGGGTTATTGCTCACTACTATGCTGTACGGCATGCCTTGGTCCCTTCCGCACAATTTCCACAGCGCGAGTGAGCTCTTGAACCGTATCAGCGACAATCTGCACGTCTAGGCTGCTTACCCGCGAGAATACGGCCCCCATTTCAGTCACGACATAGCGTGGTGGCAAATGATTGAGGGCGATGGCGGCGATATCGAGGCGGCAACGCGTGCAGGTACAAACATCAGGAAAAAGCAGCTTGATTTCCTCAAGTTTGTCGAAGACGATGTCTTGGGTGATATTCTTTAGTAACAAGCAAATTCCACCTTTCATTTTTCGGATGAAAAAAATGAACGGCAAAGCTTGCCGCCCATGTCTCTGTCTCCGTAACCTGAGAGATTTCGCAGTAAGATTCCCCACTGCCTGCTCCTTCGGTGCCCAAAAAAGGCTTTCCAGAGTGCTGTCGACATAGCGGTCCTTTTGCCTGAAAGTTTAACTGCACCGTGGCTACTCAGTACAGTCTTGCTCCTTCGGCGCCCCGAAAGGTCTCTTCCGCTAGCTTCCCCCAGCAATTATTCTGCTCACAAGATAAGCATACCACTACCCTCGCTCGCCTGCAAGGCATCCTGGCCTGACACTTTTACAATTCGCCGCCTAAAGCTTACCACACTACCACCAGTGGGGACAAACTAGAACGGGCTTCCCCAATTTCTCTCGCCGCGACTCCCCGCCGTAGCAGCATGGCTACCACTTCGTCAGCTTGTGCGGCACCCACGGCAAAGAGTAGCCCTCCACTAGTTTGGGGGTCAAAAAGCACGTCTCGCCAGATCTCATCTACGGCTACGTCAAAATCAATGAACTTGCCGAAGTGAGCCGCATTACTATAGGCACCTGCCGGCACTAGGCCCATGGCGGCATAGTCGCGCACCCCGGGGAGTACAGGTATGGCGGCGGTGTAGAGGTGAATTTCCACATTGCTGCCTAGCGCTAATTCCACCGCATGCCCAAGCAAGCCAAAGCCCGTAACATCGGTGCCCCCATACACTTTGTAGGCACCAAACACTTCAGCTGCGTCTTTATTCAAGGTAGCCATCACTTGTAGCGCTGACCTACTGTGACTCTCGGCCGCAATTTCGGCCTTAGTAGCCGTAGCAATAATCCCACTACCGAGAGGCTTGGTTAGAATGAACTTGTTGCCTGGCTCTACACCCCGATTAGTAATCATAGCCTCTGGGTTCACAATGCCTGTTACCGCCATACCGTACTTAATATCGTCATTCTCGACGGTGTGCCCGCCAAGTATCACGACCTTGGCCTCGAGCGCCTTCATAGCCCCACCGCGCAAGATTTCACCCATCACTTCGGGAGGGATGCAAGCAGCGTAGCAGACGATGTTGAGCGCGGTCAGGGGAACACCCCCCATGGCGTAAACATCGCTAAGTGCGTTAGCGGCGGCGATTTGCCCAAACAAGTAGGCGTCGTCGGTCATGGGGCTGAAAAAATCGACAGTCTGCACTAAAGCGGTACCGTCATTGAGCATGTACACCCCGGCATCATCGCTGGTTTCAATCCCTACCAAGACTCTAGGGTCGGTCACTCTGGGTAGGTGTTGTAGTATTTTTTCTAGGGCGCCCGGCCCGAGCTTACTGGCTCACCCGCCACCTTTAGAAAACGTCGTCAACTTCATTTCTCCCAAGTTCCTACCCTCCCTTCTATGGCTCTGCGTGCCTCGGGCGAGCGCAGAAAAGTCGCCATCTCGGCAATGGACCGACCGCCGTAACGGCGATGCAGTGTCAAGAGGTATAGCGAGCGGTTGAAACTTAGCCCCTGTACTCGCTTTTTAGCCACGACACCTAGACGCACTGACTTTTCGGCCGCAAAGGCCGAGACTAAGGCTACTCCAATACCTGCTTCCACCGCATTTAGCGCCGCCAGGGAAGTACCAACCTCAAGCACCACGCCGAGCCTGCCCATATTGATGCCGCGCTGCGCCAGCTCACGCTCTACAAATAGGCGACTGCCAGAGCCAGCAGAACGGGTTATCATGGGCTCCCGGCAGAACTCATCTAAAGGCACTTGTTCTAGAGACGCAAAACGGTGCTTAGGGGGGACCAATAGCACTATCTCATCCTGAAAGATTGGTTCGGCGCGAATTTCGGCCTCTTTGGGAGCAGCCCCCACTATGGCCAAGTCAATTTCATGGCGCTCTAGCTTGGCGACAATGACCGACGTGTTTTCAATAAGGAGACGTGGCTTGACGCGGGGGTAGCGCTGGATAAACATCGCGAGGAGCGTCGGGCACAAATGCTCACCAGGAACAGTGCTCGCCCCGAGGAGCAGCGGTCCGGTAACTTCCGAGGTCATTTCATCGATCTCTTTGCGCGTGCTGTCGATTAATTCTAGCAGATGGCTAACATTTCTTAAGGCTAATTCTCCCGCACGCGTAAGCTCGAGCCCACGCCCGCGCCTCTCGAGCAGCTTCGTACCGAAATAGTCTTCTAGGGCCTGAATCTGCATGCTCACTGCGGGCTGGGTAAGACTTAGCATTCTCGCAGCAGCCGAGAAGGAGCCTGTTTCCAGCACCGTGAGAAACGTTCGCAAGTAGTTTATATTCACAAACCCATCCCCCTTCTTCGGTAAGACTATTCTCTACTCGTGTGCTTACTCCTGCTAGCAAAGAATCTCAACTTTTGGCATCTACGCTAACCGGCAGTACCAAGTGTCAACCTGCATTCCCACCAACGCATAACGAGGTAGGCGGCTCTACACCGAGGGCAACACAGAGGTCTTTCTGCTTCTCAATAGGAGACGATTTCAACCACAGAGGTCACAGAGGCGTGGAAAAGAGAGGAAGATAGAACGAATTTAATTGCCTAATTTAACTCCTTCTTTCTCTGTGACCTCTGTGTACTCTGTGGTAAAAAACGTGCCCTCCCTCTCTAATTTCTAATTTCCAATCTCTAACATCTAGTTATGTACTCTGTGGTTAGAAAAAGCTCCATCTCCGTAGTGAAGGGTAGGAGACGATAGAAGTCATCTGCCGCATGATTGCCACCATGCCCTCACTTCCTCGTTAGGTGTCAACGAGAATGCAGGTGCCAAGTGCCAAGGCAGAAAAAAAGTCCCCAAGCATACACCTAGGGACCAAAGGGGGGATGTGTAGCAAAAACTGAGGGGTGGCGGGAGTATGTGGGAATCGAACCCACCGCGGACTTGTCTAGAGCCCGCTGCCGGGTTTGAAGCCCGGAAGGCACACCAGAACCTATCTACTCCCACTACAAGTTTAGCACGGGAGAAATACGCTGTCAAAGGAGGCTGCCAGCCGCCTATTTTCGCCAGAGCGGACTGTCAGTCGTTTTTGGTCGCAATACTCCAGTAGGGGTAGGGCATACTTGCGGCTTGAATCGATCATGGTACGAAAGGTAGCGAGTGTGAGTTCCTCTTCACTTTGAAAATGGGCCACGATAAGCTCTCGGGTACGTATCAGTGCCTGAGGGTGAAAGTACAGGCCTTCGGCCACTTTAACTACCTCCCCTCGCAAAGATAGTGCCTCCATAATTTCTTTCTGCTCTTCTAAGGTCAGCGAGAGCTTTAGCGCTAGTTCATCTACCAGGGGAGGGCTAAAGAGCTCTGTGTGGAGTACGTCTAGGGTCTGTTCACGTCCCCGCGCCCATTTACCGACAAACTCTACGGCAAAGTCGCGACTGGCGATGGTGCGCGACCCCAGAACATAGCCTGCCTCGTTCTGCAGAAACAAAAGGAGTGAAGCAAAGAGGCGGCTGTTAGCACTAGGCAGTACTTTGCTACGGAGTTCCTCGCGCGGCAGGCCACTGCGCAAAGGATACCGGCGATGGTACAGCACTAGCTCCGCGTCTATTTTTTTCTGCAGATGATCGGTGGCCAAGCTTGAGACGATAAATTCATGCTCGTCAGCCCGCAGGCTGTATACCGCCTCCTTGGCCAGAAGCTCTTCGAGCTCTTCCTCTTTGTCCTGGCGGTGCACAAGGCGCAGCAGTTCTTCGCGCGTCAAAATTTGTCCCTCCGCCTTCTGCAAAGTATGCATGATGACCTCGCCCGTGCTTCCTCTTTCCAAGGTCTCTAATTCAGCAATGCTCTTTTCTCTAAAGCGTTTACGCTTTAGCGGCACAGGGTCGATGACGCTACCCCCACCAATGGTCAGCATGGGTGAGTAGGAACGCAAAACAAAGCGGTCGCCTGCCCGCACCGCTAGGGGCTCCTCTAAACGCAGCTGAGCATAGGCGCTCTCCCCCGGCGCTAAGGCATCTTGTTCTAAGAGCACCACGCGACAAAGAACTTCTGCCGCACCGGTGTAGACGCGTAGCCGTTCACGATTAGTAAGGAGCTTCTCAGCCTCAGCTAAGAGTGATAGGCGCACGTCAAGCATCAGCGAGGGCAGCAGGCTGTGCGGGGCGGCTAGTACATCCCCACGCGAAAGCTCGGCAACTTGCACCCCCGCGAGATTTAGGGCGGTGCGCTGACCTGCTCCCGCCTGCGCCACTTTCTGTCCATGCACGCCAAGGCCGCGTACGCGCGCTGAGAGCCCTGCCGGAAGTATTTCTACCGTATCGCCTACCTTCACATCTCCGGCTAGCAAGGTGCCAGTCACCACAGTGCCAAAACCTTGCACCGTAAAGACACGATCAATGGGCATGCGCATTGGTTCGGCTACATCCTTGGGGCGTGCTTGATCACCTAGAGCATCTATTTCTGCCACTAGCGCAGGCAAACCTAGCCCGGTAACGGCCGAAACGGGTACGAGGGGGGCATTAGCGAGAAAAGTCCCCTGTACTTTCTCGCGGATATCTAAAATTACTAGTTCAAGCCACTCGGAATCCACTAAATCGGCCTTGGTCACGACGATAATACCGTGCTTGACCTGCAAGATAGACAAAATGGCCAGATGCTCGCTTGATTGCGGCATGACGCCTTCATCGGCAGCGACAATCCAGAGAACGATGTCAATGCCCCCGGCCCCGGCAAGCATGTTCTTGATAAAGCGTTCGTGTCCGGGCACATCCACAATGCCAGCCCGCCGACCACTTGGCAAGTCAAAAAAAGCAAAGCCTAGATCAATGGTGATGCCGCGTTCCTTCTCTTCTTTCAGACGATCGCAATCGATGCCCGTCAACGCGCGCACCAAGGTCGTCTTGCCGTGATCGATATGACCCGACGTACCAATGACAAAATGCCGCCTCATGCCGGCACCTCTGCGGCAAGGGAGGCGAGGGCCTCGACAATCTCTTCTTTTTCACCAGGCAAGACACAGCGCAGGTCTAGGAGCACCCGACCCTTTTCCAGGCGCGCAATGATGGGCACCGCCCGCTGTCTCAGTTTGTGCAGCAGCTCCATGCACCCTAGGGGAGACAGAATAGCTACTGCCCACCCCAGTAGTTCCTGGCCAGGCAAGGAGCCCCCGCCCACCTGCCCAGAAGAGGCCATCACTTGCACTTGCATACCTCTGAGGTTACCAATTTGGGCTGCTAAGGCTTCGGCTTTCTCTCTTAACTCATCTACAGGCATCCTGAGCATACTTAGGAGTGGTACTCTCTCTAGATAATCACCGTGGCGGTAGAGGCGCAGAGTCGCCTCGAGCGCAGCTAAAGTTAGTTTGTCAATGCGCAGGGCGCGTGCTAAGGGGTGGCGAGCAATAAGCTCTATTAAGTGCTTTTTGCCAACAATGATACCTGCCTGCGGCCCCCCCAGCAGTTTGTCCCCCGAGAAAGTTATCACATCTAGGCCAGAGGACACTGCCTCTTGCACTGTGGGCTCGCCCCAGAGGGGTAGCATTGTCCCACTGCCGAGGTCTTCAATGGCCAGGACATGGTGGGTTTTGGCCAGCGCGACCAGTTCCGCCCGTGAGGCGGTTGCCGTAAAACCCGTTACCAAGAAATTACTGGTGTGCACTTTGAGCAAGGCCGCTGTTTGCTCCGTGATGGCGCGTTCGTAATCTCGCGCATAGGTCTTGTTGGTTGTACCAACTTCTCTAAGCCTCGCGCCACCCTGCAGTATGACCTCGGGAATGCGAAAAGCCCCCCCGATCTCAACTAACTCGCCCCGCGACACGACTACTTCCCGCTCCTTGGCCAGAGCACTAAGGACCAGTAGCACTGCACCCGCATTGTTGTTAACCACGAGAGCATCTTCCGCCCCGGTAAGTTCACAGAGGAGAGCCCGCACATGGCTTTGGCGGCTTCCCCGCTCACCTGTATCTAGCTCGTATTCTAAAGTCGAATACCCCTTCGCCGCCATAACCACCGCGGCGATGGCCTCCTCCGCTAAGGGCGCACGGCCTAAGTTGGTATGCAAAGGAAGCCCTGTGCAGTTGATGACCCGCCGCAGGCTCATCTGCCTCTTCTCCCCCAGTATGGTCTGCACGCGGGCGAGGAGCCCAGTATGAGGTTGAGGTGTAGCTAGGGCGGCAGCTTCCTCGGCCAAAATAGCGCCCCTCATTTCCTCTAGCGCGTTCTGCACTGCTTCTCGCACCCCTACTCGCCCGTAAGTGGCTACTAGTTCAGCAAACTCGCCCCGCCGCAGAACTTCATCGACTTGGGGAATTTCGCGCAAGCGTTGTGTGTTCACGAGCTTTTGCCCTCTAGGTACTTGTCCACCGAGTAAGCAGCTAAGGCTCCATCCCCAACAGCGGTAGCAACTTGCCGCAAATGTTTCTGCCGCACGTCACCCGCCACAAAGACGCCGGGCAGGGAAGTAGTTAAGTCATCGCCCGCCAAGACATAGCCTGTGGCATCAAGTCGCAAGGCCCCTTGGAAAACGCTGGTGCTTGGCACCTGCCCAATGAGAACGAATACTCCATCGATGGGTAGCACGAAATCTTCGCCGGTCAAGACATTAGTCAGGATGACCCCGGCGACCTTCCCTTCCCCGAGGATGCTTTTCACTGTGGTGTTGTACATGATACGAATTTTAGGGTTGTCTTCCGCTCTCTTTACCAATACGCTTTGCGCCCTAAACTTCTCGCGCCGATGCACTAAAGTCACTGAGGCCGCAAAGCGAGTAAGAAAATGCGCTTCTTCTACAGCGGTATCGCCCCCACCGACAACCAAGACATGTTTGTGGGCATACAGTGGCCCGTCACAGGTGGCACAAAAAGACACCCCCTGGCCTGTAAATCTAGCTTCGCCTGGGATGTCTAGTCGGCGCGAAGATGCACCCGTAGCCACTATGACGGCTTTTCCATAGTATGTCCCCGACAAACCCACAACCTGTTTTACTTCACCGCTAAACTCAACACTTTGCACATCGTCATAAATGACTTCTACCCCAAAACCTTCTGCCTGCCGTAACATGGAGAGGGCTAGCTCAACACCGTCAATAGGCTCAGCGAAGCCCGGGTAGTTTTCGATGATGGCTGTGGTGGCCATCTGGCCGCCCGGGCCTAGCCGTTCCAGCAAAAGCGTCTTCAAGTTAGCTCGCGCCGCATAGAGGGCCGCCGTAAGCCCCGCTGGGCCCGCACCCAAGACTAAGACATCGTAAATATCGTTCACAACGAACCTCCTATCTAAAATAAATAACGACCCACGAGAGTTTCGTGGGTCGAGAATATCTAGGCCTCTATGTCATATCCGGTATCAGCGATCGAACCTTTCAAGATGTCGAGCGACACCTTTTCGGGGTCGTATGAAATGCTCACCTTGCGCTTCATAAGATCGACTGCCACCGCATGGACTCCAGGCACGCTTGATAAAGCTCGACTCACGGTCGCCTTACAATGGCCTCAAGTCATTCCTGCTACAATAAAAGCAACTTCTTTCATGCCGATACCTCCTGTTTTCCATCATGGATAATTACTTCATGTATCGCTCTAAAGCGGCGAGCAGCTCGTCAATGGACTCCTCTGCCTGCCCCGACCTAATGGCAGAGGCTAAGCACCCTCGCGCATGTCCATCTAAAACTTTAAGACCGACGCTGTCGAGTGCAGCCCGGGCGGCAGCAACCTGCGTGAGGATTTCTAGGCAGTAGCGATCTTCTTCGACCATGCGCTGTAGACCACGGACCTGCCCTTCAATTTTACGCAGACGCTGCAGTATATCTTCACGCGGGGCTTTCATTGTGGGGCTCCCGACAGCCTTGGCAGTAGCCAAAGAACCGCAAGCTATGGTCCGTAATCTTGAAATTACTTTGCTTAGCAATACGCGCCTCCAATTCATCGAGCAGATCTTCGTTGAACTCGATGATTTCGCCGCAGCTTAAGCACATGAGATGATGATGGTAATGCCTCTCTTTATCGCTTGCCAGCTCGTACTTGCGACCGCCTTCGCAAAAATCGAGACGCGAGACAATGCCAAGACTCTCAAAAAGGTCTAGAGTCCTGTAGACTGTCGCTAGGCCGATTTCGGGATTCTTCTCGCGCGTTACAGTGTAGATCTCTTCCGCTGTCATATGGTTGATCTCCGTTGCGAGAAGAATACGCAAAATAGCCTCGCGCTGTGGCGTAAGGCGAAAATCTTTCTCTTTAAGTACCCCGATAATTTGCGCTATGTTTTGCTCCACCGACACAATGCCACCCCTATTTATAGTTTACGTTTAGCATGACACCCTCGAGCAGCTGTGTCAAGGGCACGCCGAGCATCGCCCTAGGCCCGGCAGCACTCCCGCTTGAAGAACTCAGCCCAGAGCGTTAAGTTGTATGGCTTAGGCTGGCAATCTAGGCCCTCCGTCCGCCAGAGTTCGGTCTCGCCCGCAGGGCAGTTGAGCAAGACTATTTTTAGCCCCTCGCGCGAAGCTTCTTTTAGGCGAGCTTTATCTTCATCACTAAGTATATCCCAATCGACCACGATACCACCACTCGTCTGTTCTAGTGCCTGAGCAATAGATTCGCAAAGTAGCACGTCGAGACAGGTGCGCTTAAGAATCGTGGGGGCCACTAAGCGCAAAGTCTTATCCTTAGTAATGAGTGCTACGCGCGGCCTAGAGCTAGTGGTGACTTGACGCTGCAACAGACCCTCCTCGGCGGTGGGACGCCCACTGCGCAAGTCTTTGATATAGATACTGTGATTCATCTGTTTGGCAACGCGCTTAACTTCAGCTGCGAGCTCGGCAATCTGCCAGTGACTTTCGATCGGGCGATGTTCGTTAGTGACTACGGCCAACGAGACGGTGATGAGGGGTTGCTCTACTGGCTGACCCTCGCGAGAGTAGCCCAGGACATACCCTCTAGCGCGGTCGTCCGCATGATAGAGCTTGGGCATCTCGGCGTCGAAACAGGCAATGGCTTCTTGACAAATGCCGTCTACTTTGTCCGGCGTGGTACACAGTATAAAGTCGTCGCCGCCGACATGGCCGACAAAGTCATGCTCATTACCCCATCTCCTGGTGGCGTGCACCAAGATCAAACCTAGGGCGCGCAGAACCACATCTCCCTGCAAAAAACCGTAGGCATCATTGTATGACTTAAAGTTATCAATATCGGTGTAAATCACGGCAAAAGGTGCGGTGGACTCTGCTAGTTGCTGCAGCTTGTCCGTAATGGCGATATTGCCAGGCAAGTTGGTAATGGGGTTAAGTGAACGCTCGGTACGCGAACGGCGCAGGTGGGCCTTGACTCGCGCTAACACCTCCGAAATCTCAAAGGGTTTGGCCATGTAGTCGTCAGCGCCTGCATCTAGCCCAGCCACAATGCTGTCCGACGTCCCCCGGGCTGTTAACATAATAATAGGAACATGGGCGATAAGCGTATTGTTGCGCACCTGACGCGCCACTTCGAAACCATCCATCTCTGGCATCATCACGTCCAGGATGATCAGGTCCGGGCGCTCTGCCACCGCAGTGGCCAGCCCCTGGAATCCGTCGGTAGCGGTAAGCACTTCGTACCCCGCCGACATGAGATTAACTCTAAGTAAGTTCACGATAAGCCGATTGTCGTCCACCACTAATATACGCTTCATCGCTGACTCCCCCCACTAGCTGGCAAAGTAAAGTAAAAAGTTGAACCAGAGCCAATAGCGCTCTCTACCCATACTCTACCACCATGCAGCAAGACTATGCTGCGCACAATGGCTAGGCCAAGCCCTAGGCCTTCGGTCTGGCGACCGACAGAGTTATCGACACGATAGAACTCTTCAAAAACAAACTCCTGTTGTTCGGCCGCAATGCCGATGCCGCAGTCTGTTACCGAAACTTCTACTTCCCCTAACATTCCGCGCACCCTGACCCATACTTCACCGCCTAGGGGCGAATACTTGATGGCATTACTGAGCAGATTGTCGAGCACCTGACTTATCCGCACAAAGTCAGCCCTAATTACGGGCAGATTGTCGGGCACTGACCACATAATAGTGTGGCTGTGGGCAGAGTTTTGCGCGCGGCGACAGGCCTCGGCTACTAGCTTGCCTAAAGAAAGCGGCTCCCGCACGACCACGATCTTGCCTAGAGAGGCCTGCTGCACCGACAGCAAGTCATCCACCACGCGCAGAGCTTGCTCGGAGCAGGTTTTGATAGATAGTAAAAACTCTCGCTCTTCCTCTTCGGGCCACTTGGTATCCGGCCGGAGCAAAGTATCGGTAAAACCCCTAATGCAGGTTAGTGGCGTACGCAGCTCATGCGAGACCATGGCCACAAAATCACCACGGAGTTTATCAATCTCCTTAAGACGGAGCACTGCCTGCTGCTCCTTATGTACCAGACTTGCCGTATGTATGACGGCGGCCAGCTGCTGCGCGGCAGTTTCTACTACTTTGACCCGGGTGCCTGAGGAGGCCGCCGAATCAAACCACAGCGCCACCACGCCCACACCGCGATCTAGGGCACGGACGGGAGCGGCGACATATTCTTTCGCCTGCACTGTGCGCCGCGCTGCACGCGCTTCATCCATGGCCGCATGCAACAAGCGCAACTGCTCCTCGGACAAAGGAGACCCGACCGTAATCGTTTGAAAGGAGTCCTCGCGGTCCGCAAAAGTGCATTCTAGCTGACAAAATGAAGCTTGCACCGCCCTCATCAGACCTTGCACGGCAACTTCCACCGTTTTGCGCAAATTCTTAGAATCGGCAAAGAGCCGCGCTAGGACCGCCAATGAAGATAGCTGCTCGTTAACCTGCTCTAGTTCGCGCGATACCTGCTGCCCTCGCGATAACTCTCGCGCAATCATGAGCCAGCCCATAAGCGCTCCGTTTTCGCCGCGCAGGGCCTGCCAGGTGACCTTTACGGCAATTTCATCCCCGCCAGCCTGCACATGCATCTCTTCACCAACGGTGGGAGACTCACCCTGTTGCGCATTCCTAAACTTTTCTAACATAGCACTGCGTTCCGTGGGTCTGTAAATGGGCCAAACTTCTTGCTTTGCTTCGTGCTCCGTCATGCCGTAGACATTGCTTGCTCCTTCGTTCCATGCCGCAACACGCCCCGAGGCGTCAAAGAGAACTACGGCATCACTACAATGATGAGCAAGAAGTTCAATACTCTCTTTGGTTTTACTTAGCGTTGACTTACGCGCCTGCCACCACATCTCTGCCATCACCTGCACTGCAAACATTTTACTCCACCAGTTACTTAGCTATTAATTCGCTGGCAGAGGCGCACTCACCTGCCTTGTTACATCCCTAGCCCAAAATACTATTGTAGACTGCCTTAGCCGTAACAATGTTACTTGTACCGTAGACGAGAGCTCGACCATCTGCGAAAACAACCACTTCATACCCATCTTTAGCCACAATTCGTAAGCGAAACCGCGAGTTATCCACAGAAAAACCGCGCACCTTGAGCCGCTCCGCCAGCGCGAGTAACGTACACTCACCCGCGGCACCAGGTAGCAAGACACTGTTTTGCCCACAGACAAGGGCGGCCAGGCTGTCGCGCTCTTGCCCTAAGAACTCAGTTCGCCTTAATTGGCAGGCTGGGCAAGCTGGGTCTTGCGGAATCGGCTGCGTAAGGAATTCTGTTCTCGTGAGCTCTAGCTGCAAGAGACCTGAGAGAGGCGCCTGGCCTGTTAAAAGCTTGAAAAGCTCTACTACCTGTAGCGCCGCCACCATGGTAGTGACCGAGGCAAGCACACCCGTAGTTCTGCAGCTCTCCCCCGCTCCGGCCACAGGCAACTCCGTAAAGAGGCACCTAAAACACGGGCCCTGCGGGGTAAAGACGGCCAGCGCGCCGCCAGTGCCTAAGGCCCCACCATAAACCCAGGGCAAGTTGAGGGCCAAACAGGCCTCGTTCAAGGTGAAACGCGCCAGGTAGTTGTCCGTGGCGTCAATGACCGCATCACTGCCCAGAAGTAGCTCTAAGGCATTAAGACCAGTGAAATCGGCGACTAGGCCTTCCACCACAATGTCGCTGTTAATTTGCTGTAGCCGTAGAGTCGCCGCCTCTGCCTTGGGAATTCTCGACTCGGCATCACTTTCCACAAAAAGTGTTTGGCGCTGCAGATTGCCTAGCTCCACCACATCGCGATCAATAATCCGAATTCGGCCCACCCCAGCGCGCGCTAAAAGATCGGCGGCCACCGTACCTAAAGCTCCACAGCCTAGAATGGTAACTGTAGCTGCCGACAGTTTCTCCTGACCCAGAGGGCCTAGAAAAGCAATATTTGTCTGTGCGATGTACCTATTCATGCTCCATGCCCCCTGCGCCAAATATTGAGAAAGACTTGAAAATACTTTATGATTACCATAGGGGAGCAATTTCTCACCCTGCGCCCTACCGCCATAAAACTGTAATTCTGCTGAAGACCGAGGAGGATATGCTGTGCAAAAGTCTTTTACCTATACACTTGCGCCCCACACTTTCGAACTCGATATAGAGCGCCTACGTAAAGGATACTACACCGATGCTTATTTTTCTAACACGGTGCGCCTCTTAGGGCATCTGGCCAGTGAAGGCTACACCTTCGCTGGCGAAACATCGCTCTTACCGGGAGACCTCTCGCTGGTGTTAACGGGCGACCTCGAAGTCGAGATGCAGTTTTTCCCGCGTCGCCAACCCTTTGCGGTAGTGGCAGGTGTGGAGGAGAGTCTGGCCATACTGCGGGAAGGCACTGGTTATTTTACGCCTAGTGGCGAATTTGTCAGTACCTACTGCCAGCTCGAGGTGGAGGCGGTGCCCGATGGCACCCTCACTCCCTACCATGGAGACTCGCTAGATGTTAGGCCGGTGCTTAAAGTGAGGGGCCGCTATCGCGACTTTGCCAAACTCGAGACACCCATTCTTGGCGTTCTTACGGAAAGCTCGCGCGTGGCTACTAATGTCTACAATACTTTGGTCGCGGCCCGGGGCAAGGATATTTACTTCTTCCCGGCTCGCTTCGCCCACTACAGAGTGCAACCGCTACACGGCTATGCCTACAGCATAGCGGTAGCGGCCTACAACCAAAACTACGGCGCTAGTAGTCGTGTGTTTGTCTCAACCGATGCGCAAGGGGCCTTCTTGGGGGTTCAGGGGGGCGGCACCATTAGTCACGCCAGCATTGCTTGTTTTTTTGGTGATACACGTGAGGCCATGCTGCAGTTTTGCCGCACCATGCCCCCCGAAATACCTCGTATCGCCCTCATAGATTTTCATAATGACTGCGTGGCCGAGGCCAAGAAAGTAATGCAGGCCATGTTCGCCAAGTACTTAGGGTACTTTACCGCCGGTGATATGGCGAACGCCAAACTCTATGTTTTATATGGCGTCCGTCCCGATACAGCCGGCAATATGCGCGATGTCTCTGTTCCGCCGCTAGGGGACAGAGAGCTAGACTGCGGTGTTAATCCGCGCCTCGTCCACAACATACGCAGGGGTATAGATACGGCCTACCTCGAGTGGGGGCTGCCGCTAGAAGCAGAAACCCTTGCCGCCAAGTGGTGTCAAGATGTAAAAATAGTCGTCACGGGCGGCTTTGATTTAGCGCGCATAACTGCCTTTGAGTCGCTCGGGGTGCCGGTAGACATTTATGGCGTAGGCTCTTCACTGCTTGAGAACACCAAGGGCAGTAGCACGGACTTTACGGGCGACATTGTACGCGTTAAGCTGGCGGATGATTGGGTGCCACTCGCAAAACTTGGCCGAGGGCCCTGCCACAATAGCGACCTTTGCCGTGTCCAAAGCTAGTCGTCTGAACTGACAGGCACCTCGAGTAGAGTTGACGCCTGCTCTTTAGGGTAGGTGTGGACTGCAGGAACAAAAAAGCCTAGTAAACCGCCCACCATGCAGAGCACCCCGGCGCTGGCGATCATGAACACAGGTCCTACCACAGCCACGGCAGGGCCTGCTAGTGCTTGCCCAAGTGGCCTCAGCCCACTAGAAATAGTTTCGCGAGCGGTAAAGGCGCGACCTCGCAGTTCAGCGGGAACTTCACGCTGCCAGATATTGCGCGAAGCCATATTAGCAGTGACAAGCACAAAACCAACCAAGGCGCCCCCGATAAGTAGCCACCCCTGATGCGGCGCGAAAGCCACCACCAAGGTAACTGCTCCTAGAGCTACTGCCGAATTTATGAGCACCAGACCACTTTTCTTAATTAGATAGGGGGCGCTAGTCAAGATCAAGGAGGCAGCGAGAACGCCGGCCGACTGAAAGCTGCCGAAGAGACCCATAAGAGCTGGTCCACCTTCTAAAACTTTCATGATAAGCAGGGGGATGGAAACGCTAATAGGCGCTAGTACCAAGTTTATCATGGCGCCGTAGATCAACATGGGCATCAGCACCGGGTGGCGGAAAATGAACTGCAGCCCGCTCTTAAAATCATTTTTAAAACTCTGGGCCCCACTTTCAATCTTAGGCGAGGCGAACCTGATGATGCAGAGAGAGAGCGCGGCCACAAAGTAGGATATCGAGTTGGCCAAAATGGCCGCCCCCACCCCAGCGGCAGCGATGAGCACTCCGCTTAAAGCGGGCGCGAGTAGCCTGATGATGCTCCCAGCAGTCTCCATGAGCGAGTTAGCGCGCACTAGTTCATCCTTATCGACAACGACCGGAATTGAGGCCTCGTAAGCCGGGCCATCTAGGTTAGACACAATGCCCATCAGGACGGCAGCCACAAGAATAATTGGCAAGGAGAAGATACCTCGCCAGTAGAGCAGGGCCATCACAGCTGTAATCAGCCCGTTCAGAGTATGCGCGGCGAGCATCATGAGGCGTTTGTCGCTACGATCTATGTAGACGCCAACGAAAGGCCCGAGGATTAACATCGGCAGCGAGGTTGCTAGCGCCACAAAAGAAACCGCGACGGCACTCTCCGTCACACTAACGACCCACCACATCAGAGCTAGGTTAAAGAGTGTATCGCCGAGAAGGGAGACGACTTGACCACCCCAGAGAATGAGAAAAGTCTTGTTGCGCAGCACAGGCACGGCAGGTTGTTCATTCATGAGCGAAAAAAACCTCCTTTTTATGCGACAGGGCATCAAGAGATGCCTACTAGGTAATTTCGCCCTGTGCCTGGCGTATACCTGCTAGGCTACGAAGAATTGGTCAAATAATGCAGAAATTTCACAGTGTACTGCGCTTTTGCCCTTCTTGGAAGCGTTCCAGGATGTCCGGGTTGGCCTCAAGGAATTTGAGCCATGCTTTCATGGCTTGCAGGGTCTCGTCACTAATACAATGCTCCATTAGTTCCGCATCCACAAATTTTCTGTTCAGAACGCCGAGGGCGGAAAGGTAGGCTTGCACCGTGTTGTGCCTATCTAGCAAGAAAGCGCCGGCCGCTTGCCCCGCTTCAGTGAGGGTCACATAACCATAGCGCCTATGCTTGAGAAAACCTAGCTCGCGCAGTTTCTTGGTAATGCGGGTTACTGAGGGGGCAGCGACGTGGAGCTGCTCGGCCAAGGTGTTGATACGAATGTAGTCATGCTGCACACAGTGTCTGTAAATCATTTCTAAGTAATCTTCTTGGCTAGGGCTAAGCAAGGCCCTATCTTCTTGACGCAGTAGCTCGTAGCCACGAAAAGTATGAAATTCATTTTCGTCTCCCACCTTAACCTCCTCCTGTAACCGTCTTGGCACGCCACACATATGTTAGCAGCAGGCAACTTTTTTGCCTGCTGCTAACATATGTACGACATCACCGAGCCATGACAAAAAAGTGGGAGGTCAGTTTATGGAGAGAGAAGTCATTCCCTTGGCGCATCTACCTCTAGGCTGTCGCGGAAACATTGTTTCACTTCAGGCGACAAGCAAGACCCGCAGACGACTACAGGATTTAGGTTTTATCCCCGACACCGCGGTCGAAGTGCTCCATAAGAGCCCAGCAGGAGACCCTATCGCCTATGGTCTACGTGGTAGCGTCATTGCTTTGCGTGCTGACCTAGCCTGCCAAATCCTGATACAACACACCGAGTGAGGGGGGAACGGCATGAGTTACGCTGCACAGTTCACCGTTGCCCTAGCCGGCAATCCTAACACCGGCAAGAGCACCGTCTTTAACAGCCTAACCGGGCTGAGACAGCACACCGGCAATTGGCCTGGTAAGACGGTCACCTTTGCCGAGGGTACCTATACTTGGCGAGGTGCCACCTACCGCCTGGTGGACCTACCGGGCACGTATTCGCTCCACACGACTTCCCTTGACGAAGGCATTGCCCGGGCTTTCATCAGCAGTGCAGAGCCGCAGGTTACGGTGATTGTAACTGATGCGACCTGCCTGGAGCGCAATCTCATCCTAGTTTTACAAGTGCTCGAGTTAACAGACAAGGTAGTGGTCTGTGTTAACCTGGTGGATGAAGCGCGGCGCAAGGGAATTACAGTAGATATAGAAAACCTCGCCGCTCTGCTCGGCGTGCCTGTGGTAGCAACGAACGCCCGGGACGGCGACGGAGTACCTTCCTTGCAAGAAGCAATCCGGCAAGTGGCCACTCAAGAGCTAGCCACCCGGCCGCTACGGCTCGCGCACAGGCCCCCTAGGGAGGAGCTAGGTACGGTCGACAACCCCCCTAGGGGAGAAGCCTCGAGCAAGAGCCGCGAAGCCTTGCTGCCGCAAGACGAAAGTGATCTGGTCGCAGAACGCCTCGTCACCACAGCACAAGACATTGCCAGCCGGGTAGTCACCCTGCCCTCGGTGCGGCACGACCGTCTCGACCGCAAAATAGATAAGATCTTGCTCAGCCGTCATTTTGGCCTGCCGATTATGCTCCTCTTGCTCGGCGGAATTTTCTGGCTAACCATTGTGGGCGCAAACTACCCAGGAGAACTACTGGCGCATTTTTTTGCGGCACTAGAAGTAGAGATAACCGCCTTAGCGATGGCCGTTGGCCTGCCCTTGTGGCTACAGGATCTGCTTATTACGGGGGTTTATCGCACGATGACGACGGTGGTGGCAGTGATGCTCCCCCCTATGGCCATCTTCTTCCCCCTCTTCACCCTGTTAGAAGACCTCGGCTATCTTACCCGTGTGGCCTTTAACCTCGACAACTTCTTCAAGCGTTGTGGTGCGCATGGCAAGCAGGCGCTCTCTATGTGCATGGGTTTTGGCTGCAATGCCGCGGGCGTTATTGCCTGCCGCATCATCGACTCCCCACGGGAGAAACTCATCGCCATTCTGACTAACAATTTCGTGCCCTGCAATGGCCGTTTCCCCATCCTTATTGTCGTGGCGACTATTTTCTTGGCTGGCCTAGGAGGAACATTTGGCTCCCTGCTCGCCACTCTCGCCGTTCTTATGACTGTAGTACTCGGCGTTCTACTGACCATGCTCATCGCTAAACTGCTCTCCCTAACTGTACTCAAGGGTCTCCCCTCCTCCTTTACCCTGGAGCTACCACCTTATCGCCGCCCCCAACTAGGCCGGGTTCTCGTTCGCTCCTTCATCGATCGCACCCTCTTTGTTCTTTCGCGGGCGGTGATAGTGGCCGCCCCGGCAGGGATAGTTCTCTGGATGATGGGTAATTTTACAGTCGGGGGCAGCAGTCTCTTAAGCATTTCAGCCGGTTTTCTCGACCCCTTAGGGCGCATGATGGGTCTCGATGGGTTTATCTTGCTGGCCTTTATACTGGGGTTGCCGGCCAATGAGATTGTTATTCCTATACTCATTATGGGCTACATGCGTACCACGTCCATGCTTGAGCTAGACAGTCTCGAGGCCCTACGCCAACTCTTCCTGATAAATGGTTGGACCACCCTAACGGCCGTCTGCACCATGCTTTTCGCTCTTTGCCACTGGCCCTGCGGCACCACTTTGCTCACCGCCAAAAAAGAAACTCAGAGCCTAAAGTGGACGGCACTGACCTTTATCATCCCCACTGTAACCGGCATCGTTGTGTGCACGGCAGTAGCACAAGGGGCACGGCTCTTAGGACCGCTACTAGGCTGGCATTGACTCCCTGACCTTCATTCGATACGATACTTACTAGAATTATGCTACTAGCTAGTGGAGCATGGAGGCGAGAGTTGTGCTATTTGCCATCGATGTAGGAAACACCAACATGGTGCTAGGTCTGTACAAAGAAGGTCTTTGGTCGAAAACTTGGCGTATTTCCACCGACCAGAAGCGCACCATCGACGAGTATTATGCCCTTATCTCCTCCCTAGTGAGGGACGCCCATTTCAGGCCACAAGATGTGGCAGGCGTGGTGCTTACTAATGTCGTGCCTCCTCTGCAAGGGACGATCGAGGCGGTAGCCGAGAGGCTGTTTGGCCGCGAGCCCTTAGTTGTCGGGGCAGGGGTGCGTACGGGTATGAAAATTAGAACCGACAACCCTCGCGAAGTGGGTTCTGATCGTATCGTCAACGCCGTGGCCGCCTTGCATCTCTACGGCGCACCCGCCATTATCGTAGATTTTGGCACGGCCACCACCTTTGACGTACTATCTCCCCAGGGCGATTACCTCGGGGGTGCCATAGCCCCCGGCATCGGCATCTCCGCCGAGGCGCTGTTCTTGCGGGCCTCGAAGCTTAGCCGAGTGGAACTTGAGCGGCCGAAACATGCCATCGGCAAGAACACCGTCGACAGCATGCAGTCGGGGCTGATCTTCGGCTATGCTGGGTTAGTCGAAGGCATGGTAGCAAGACTAAAGAGTGAGCTAGGCTGCCCTTGCAAGGTCATCGCCACTGGCGGGCTAGCCAGAGTGATCGCCGAGGAGACCACTGTGTTTGACGCCATCAACGACAATCTCACGCTCGAAGGCTTGCGCCTTATTTACGAGCTGAACAAGTAGAGGCGAGATTATGGAGAAAAAGATAGTAGTTCTCGGCATTACCGGCAGTATCGCCGCCTACAAAGCGGCCGACTTAGCCAGCAGACTAGTGAAAGCAGGTTACGAGGTAGATGTGGTGATGACCAGGGCCGCGCAGGAATTTATCAACCCCCTCACCCTACAGGCCATCACGCATCGCCCCGTAGTAACGGAAATGTTTACTCTGCACAGCGAAATGGCCGTCGAACACATTGCCTTGGCAGACCGCGCCGCAGTCCTCCTTATTGCCCCAGCCACGGCCAACATTATTGCCAAACTCGCCCATGGTTTCGCGGACGACATGCTTTCTTGCACTGCTCTCGCGACACGGGCCCCGGTAGTGATTGCCCCCGCTATGAATAACTTTATGTACGAAAACCCAGTAACCAAGGAAAACATCGCTGATCTCTCTGCGCGGGGCATGGTTTTTGTTGGCCCGGGGGAGGGACGCCTGGCCTGTGGCACGACTGGCCCCGGGCGGCTGACAGAACTGCACGAGATTATGGAGGCCGTAGAGAAAGTGCTTTGCCCGCGACAAGACCTCGTGGGGCAGAGGATAGTCGTCACGGCCGGTGGAACCGAGGAGCCCATCGACCCAGTACGCTTTATTACCAACCGTTCTTCAGGCAAGATGGGCTATGCCTTGGCTAGTGCCGCGGCGGCGAGAGGGGCAGAGGTAGACCTCATCTCCGCGCCGACCTCTTTGACTCCGCCACGCGGGGTTAACTTGGTGAAGGTACGCACGGCAGAGGAGATGTCTGCCGCGGTCAGGGAGCACACCTCGCACTGTGACGCCCTTATCATGGCGGCAGCCGTGGCCGACTACACCGTTAAGGAACCCGACCAACATAAGATCAAGAAGACCGCAGGGAAACTCGTGCTCGAGTTAGAACGCACCAGAGACATCTTGGCTTCACTTACCGGCTCGTTCTTAAAGATTGGTTTTGCGGCCGAGAGCCGCGACCTACTTGAGAATGCACGACAAAAGCTTTACAGCAAGCAATTAGACTTAATTGTGGCCAATGACATTACCTCTCCCCACAGCGGCTTTGATGTGGACACCAATGAAGTCACCTTGCTCTATCCGAACAAGGAGAATGAACCCTTGCCCCTGATGACAAAAGAGAAATTAGCGCATATAATACTCGATAGAATCATTCTCTTGCATAGGGTAGTGCCAGCGCTTGGATCCTTGGTGACCGAGACGCAAAGGTAGGGCTCATACAAAACAGCCTAGGCCATTGCGTTATGGACTAGGCTGTTTTCTTGCAGTAATAAGGAGTGAGGACCGTGAAATCTATAGGCATAATAGGCTTAGGTAGAATGGGGGCCGCCTTGGCTTACGCGCTGGCCTTAAAGGGGCTACCTCTTACGGCGCTGGCCAGTCGAGACAGGCAGAAAGCCGAAAAGTTAGCTAAGACCATTGGCCAGTCCACAGATACTCACCCGCAAGTTGTAGCTATAGAGGACATGGCGAAGCAGGCAGAAATCATCTTTATTGCTACCCCCGATGACGCTATCGCCGCAAATTGCGCCCGAGTCACCTGGGACGCCAGCAAAACCGCCGTACACCTGAGCGGGGCGCAAACACTGTCCGTGCTTGAGGCGGCCAGCCAAGAAGGCGCGCATGTTGGTTCTTTTCACCCGCTTAATTCATTCGCCCCTAGTGACTGTGCCAGAGCGCGCGAACTCTACGACAAGGCACTCGTGCTAAAGGTCTCTTACATTGGTCTGGCCGGCTCTGATGCGGAATGCTTGAGCCTCTTAGAGAGTTTGGCACACACCGTGGGTGCTGGACACTTTCTCATCGCTGAGGAGCACAGGGCCTTGTATCACTTGACGGCTGTTATGGCCTCGAATTTTCTTACCACCCTGGTAGCGACGTCAGTGCAGCTTTGGCAGCAGATGGGCTACGATGCGCAGGCTGCGCTCGAGTATATGGCTCCCCTCGTGCGTTCTGCCAGCCACAACACCCTCGAGTTAGGCCCTGTAGCTGCCTTAACTGGCCCCATCGCGCGGGGAGACAGCGGCACGGTGCACAAGCATTTAAGAGCCCTTGCCGAGCTCCCTGACACAGGCCAGACCGCCCGTCTCTACCACGCCCTAGCCATGGCCACGCTGCCGCTGGCCGTTAGTAAGGGCAGCCTTGATGAGGCTCGTTACCGCCAAATCTTAAATCTACTGCAAATGGAGGAACAACGATGCGTGAAATGATGAAGTCTAAAATCCACCGCGCCACCGTCACCGATGCTAACCTTAACTATGAGGGCAGCATCACAGTTGACAGCAATTTACTTGATCTCGCCGATATTCTGCCCTACGAGAAAGTACAGGTGGTCAATGTCAACTCCGGTGCGCGCTTTGAAACTTACGCCATTGTCGGCGAGCGCGGCTCTGGCACCATCTGCTTGAACGGGGCAGCGGCCCGCTTGGTACAACCAGGCGACCTAGTCATCATCATTACCTATAGCACGGTGGACAACGTCTCAGCCCGCTCTCTCGTGCCTAAAGTCGTTCATGTCGATGCCAAGAACCAACCCCTAAAGGGCAGTCCCGAAAAACAATAGGAGGTGCCTCTAGTGCGAGTTTCGATTCACGCTTTGCGCAAGATGAAGTCAGCGGGGGAAAAGATACTGGCCCTGACCGCTTACGACTACCCCACTGCCAAGATCGTCGACGCTCTAGACATCCCTGTCTTACTGGTCGGAGACAGCTTAGGCATGGTGGCACTCGGACACCCCACCACCCTGCCCGTTACCCTCGAGGTAATGGTGCACCACTGCCAGGCGGTCGCGCGTGGGGCGACCAAAGCAATTATTGTGGGCGACATGCCTTTTGGAACATACCATACCACGCCAGAAGACGCCTTGCGGAACGCCATCCGCCTCGTGCAGGACGGCGGCGTAACTGCCGTTAAGCTCGAGGGCGGCAAGGTCGTTAGCGATACGGTGGCACGCATTGTCTCCTCTGGCATTCCTGTTATGGGGCACATCGGACTTACGCCGCAATATGTGCACCAACTGGGCGGTTACAAAGTACAGGGCAAAACACGTGATGCCGCAGAACGTTTGTTGCAGGATGCCTTAGCCCTCGAGGAGGCCGGCGCTTTTGCCGTGGTCCTAGAATGTATACCCTCGGCACTGGCTAAAGAGGTAACAGAGGCTCTGTCCATCCCCACCATTGGCATCGGGGCCGGGCCATACTGTGATGGCCAAATTCAGGTGCTCGGCGACATACTTGGCCTAAGCGATTATGTGCCCAAGCACGCGAAGCAGTATACTAACCTGCCTGACCTCATGAAGCAAGCGGTCAAGATGTACCTGCAAGAAGTCAAGCAAGGCACCTTTCCGCCACTCACTTAATGACAGGAGGACCATATGCAAGTAGTCACCACGATTGCTGAAATGCTTGCCCTTCGCCACTCTCTCCTAGGCCAGACCATTGGTTTTGTACCGACCATGGGCTACCTCCACGAAGGACACTTAAGTTTGGTGGATAGGGCCAAGGCTCTGAATGACTGCACCGTCGTCAGTATCTTTGTCAACCCCACGCAATTTGGGCCCCACGAAGATTTGGCCAAGTACCCGCGTGATCTTAGCCGCGATCTACTGCTTCTTGCCGCGCGGGGGGTGGACTATGTCTTTATCCCCGAGGTGCGCGATATGTATCCGGGGGGCACCATGGACACCACCGTGCAGGTGTGCGGGGTCACCGAAATGCTTGAAGGCGCGCTACGGCCGGGGCATTTTGCCGGTGTGGCCACGATTGTGGCCAAGCTCTTTAATATAGTTAGGCCAACACAGGCCTACTTTGGTCGCAAAGATGCGCAGCAGTTAGCAGTTATTGTAAAGATGGTGCAGGACTTAAATTTTGCTACGACAGTCGTGCCCTGCCCGACACTACGCGAGCCCGACGGGCTAGCGATGAGCAGTCGCAATGTCTACCTTAGTGCCGCCGACAGGCAGACCGCCCTCTATATTTCGCGCGGACTACGCGCGGCGCACGCCGCGTGGCAGGAAGGCCTGCGAGACAGAGACAACTTGCTTAAAATTGTGCGTGAAGAGATGGCCCAAGGCGACTTTGCCGCCATCGACTACGTAGAGCTGGTCGATGGCGAGAGCTTCGCTACCGAGAGACAAGCTCGCTTAGGCTCTCTAATTGTCGTCGCGGCTAAAGTTGGGCCGACCCGCCTCATAGACAATATCCTGCTAGATTAGCACTACGGCCGTACCATAGGCCAGAACCTCAAAGGCCATGTCTCGCCCTACCGCAGAAAACCTGACCCCTACCACAGCATTAGCGCCCTGCGCCAATGCTGTGGTTTTTAGGCTAACTAGTGCCGCGGTGCAGGCATCCGCCAAAGCAAGACCGCTGGCGTTGCCTTGTACTAGCCCTAGCACTTCGACTATCTCTTTATCCGCCACGGTGTTGGTCGTGACCAGGAGTGCTTCTCTAGTTTTCAAGGCATCAATCCTCCCCCTGCCCAGTGGGTTCATATTCTGCGGAGCTATGCATCAGGGCCAGAAAAGCGTCCGCAACGCGGGGGTCAAACTGTCTACCGCGCCCCTTCTCTATCTCTGCTAGGGCTAGTTCTCGCCCTAGAGCGCGGCGATAGGGCCTGTCGCTGGTCATGGCGTCATAGGCGTCAACTACCGCCACGACCCTCGACCGCAAGCAGATGGCTTCTCCCCTAAGTCCTTGCGGGTAGCCTGTGCCATCCCACCTTTCATGGTGGTGCAAGATGCATTCGGCAATATGGGATAACTCGGGTGAGGTACTGGCGATACGAAAGCCTATTTCGCTATGCTTCTGCATAATGCTCCATTCTTCGGCTGTCAGTGGGCCACATTTCTCGAGGATCTGTTCGGGAATGGCAATTTTGCCAAGATCGTGAATGGAGGCGAAAACCTCGATATCATCACGCATAGAGGGAGAGAGTTCAAGTTTAGCTGCTAAACGCAACGAGAGATCAGTCATGCGCATACTGTGTTCCGTGGTCTCATGCGTTTTTTCTTGCAGTGCTTGACGCAAAGAAGCAATAAGCGAATTACGGATGCTCTTTCCTTCTAGTAGCTTTTGATGATACATGCGTTCCTCTGCCGCGGTAAAGAGCACTTCCTTGCGTTGTCTGTCGTGAGCGGTACTCGCGCCTAGCGCCAGGCTCAAATGAATAGTGGTGTCACTACCAGCCTGGCAGCGCTCTCGTATACGAGCACATATGGCCATTGCTTCGTTTTCATCCACACCTGGCAATAACATGGCGAACTCATCACCACCTAGTCTCGCCACAGTGTCTTGCGGTCTGGCCTCTAGGGCCAAGACGCGGGCCGTGCGCTTTAAAATCTCGTCGCCCATGCCGTGCCCAAAGGCGTCGTTGACAACTTTTAACCCGTTGGTATCCCCCATGATCAGACTTACTGGCCATGGTCCATGGGCCGTGAGCTCGGCAAAGACATGGTCAAAATAGGCGCGATTATAGACATTTGTCAATTGATCGTAGTGGCTCATGCGGATGATTTTACGCTCGTTCTCCTTGCGCATACTAATATCGGAGTAGATGCCATAGCCCCCGACATAATGTTCCCCTATGTGCACCGGCACGCCTTTAATCTCGACTTCAATTTGGCGACCGTCCTTATGCAGACGCGTGGACTCCAACCCGCAGGTTAGGCCCTGCATCATACTTAAAGTGAGGGCGTTGGCCTCCTCAAGTTTGTGCGTAGCCAGCAGGCCCTCGAGGTGGCTACCCCGTGCCTCATCGGGCGAGTAGCCAAATAGCAGGCTAAAGGCTTCGTTGGTTTCTAGTATACAGTTGTGCCCGTCGAGCAAGACAATGGCGTCCTGCGAATTGGCAAATAGCGCTTTCCAGTACTCGTGTTGACGCGAAATTTCGTGGTGGTGCTCCGTCGCGTGCTGCATAGCCGTCTCGAGCGAGGCATTTAGTTCCCTTTGTGCCAGTTCACTCTCGCGCACATGATGGAGATACGATTCAAGACGCGCCAACAGACCGTTGAGAATGCCTACAACTCGGGCGGTCTCATACATATTGGTGGTGGGCAAACGATAGGATGGGGTTCTTTCCACATCGATACGACCGATGCCCTCCGCCAAGCGCATCAAGGGGCGCACGACATATCGCTGCTGAATAAACACGAACAGGGCCGCCATGGCAGCCAGACTAGCGAGTAAGCCCGCAATAACCGCCCGGAGCATGGCCGTGTCTGTTGCTAGGTCGGCCGCTGGGACAAAAGCTGATAGCACCCAATTTGTTCCAGAAACTTGCCACCGCGCAAAGTATCCGCCATGGTCCCCGACATGCGTGAGAGTTATGCCGCGGCTAGTGTTGGGAAAAGCGTTCACGAGCCACTGGTAAGTGGTCTGCGCTTGCTCGAGGGAAAAGCCATGGCTAAGTCGCGAAAAAGCCATTAACTGGGCACCATCAGCCAGGAACACATGACTGCGCGAGGTGATATAGGTATTCTCTGTAAGGGCCACAATGGTGGAGAGCGATATATCGCCGCCAACCACGCCCAGGAGCTCGGCACTTGCGCCGTAGACTGGCATGGCCACAGTGACAATGTAGTCATCGCGCGAAGCATTCAGGAAAACGTCAGTAAGCACCAGCCCGCCTTTTTCTGCCGCCTTGACATACCATGGTCGCAGCCGAAAGTCGAGCGTAGGCGGGGGCACAAAGTCGGTGGCGTTCACCATCTTGTTTTCCCGCGTGACATAGTAGAGAGAGCGAAAGTAAGGGTCCGACTGGAGTATGGTCTGCAAACCCGCGCGCAGTGCCAGAGCATCGTTGGGATACTTTGACGCTGTCAAGCTCGCTAGGCGAATATTTTGCCTGCGTGCATCTAGCCAGGCAGCTAGCTTTTGTTCCGCCCCGAGCATTCTCTCCACAGCTAGGTTGCGGGACTTTTGCTCTAGTATAGAATGATAAAAGCCGTACTGCACCAATACCGCCACGATGGGGACAACAAGGAGCAAGACCAACAACGCGTAATATTTCTTTAGTAGTCCCTCCATAGTCGATGCCCCCCCTGCCGTTATGCCTTATCTCAGTATTTCTTTACTAGTTCTCTGCTGGCAAGTAAATCTCCTGCCAGAAATACAGCCCGCGGGGCAAGGGTGCAGGAAAGAGCCCACACACCGCGAAATATTTACGCAGCGACAGAATTTTACGCCGAGGGAGTTGATGCTAGGTGATTGCTAAGGAGTTAATTTTTCGCGAGCCCCTCTGTCTTGGCGAACACAAGACGCTGCTCGATGCCAAAATGGCTTTTGAGCTGCATGATGCAGACGTACTGGCAGTGCTGCGGCCTGACGGAACCCCGCATGGTGGTGCGCGCCGTACCCGCTTTCAAGCAACTGACCGACTTTGTTATGGGCATCGAAGGTAACCCCCTCGTTTCACCTGCCATCGCTGTTAACATTCTCGCCGGCGCAACCGGTTCGGCCTCAGGTGGCCTCGGCATTGCCCTTACTGCGCTCGGTAAAGAATACCTTGCTATTGCTCAAGCAGCAGGCATTAACCCCGAGGTTTTCCACCGCATCGCCTCTCTCTCATCCGGCGGTCTCGATACCTTGCCGCATAATGGCGCAGTCTTGACACTGCTTGCCGTCACTGGCCTCACCCACAAAGACTCCTACATCGATATTTTTGTCGTCTCGCTGGCACTGCCTATTGTCTCAGTTATCGTCGCCATCATTCTCGCCAGTTTCGGTATAGTTTAGTAGAATAAGCGCAGAGTTGCTTTGACTGAGAACACTAGCAGGGAGCTTGCTTACCCTGCTAGTGTCCCGTGTCAGTGCTAAGTAGAAAAGGAGGAAAACAGATGCGTCTCAAAGACAAGGTAGCCGTAATCACTGGCGGCGGTCGTGGCATCGGTGAGTTTACCGCCAAGCGTTTCAGCCAAGAGGGAGCGAAAGTTGTTGTCGTCGATCTTAATGAAGCTGATGTGAATAGAGTCGTTGCTGAGATCACCACTGCCGGTGGGCAGGCCATCGGTGTAGGGGTCGATGTCACCAACAGGGCCATGGTAGATGACATGGTCGCCAAAACTGTGGCCACCTATGGCAAGATCGACATTCTGGTCAACAACGCCGGCATTACTGCCGACAACACCCTACTCAAAATGACCGAAGCCGAGTGGGATCGCGTATTGAACGTCAACCTCAAGGGCGTCTTCCACTGTGGCCAGGCTGTAGCCGCCGTGATGGTCGAAAAAGGTCAAGGCGGAGTTATCCTCAACGCCTCCTCTGTTGTGGGCATCTATGGTAATTTTGGGCAAACAAACTACGCTGCCACCAAGTGGGGCGTCATCGGCATGACTAAGTCTTGGGCCAAGGAGCTAGGCAGAAAAGGCATCCGCTGTAACGCCGTCGCCCCCGGCTTTATCATCACCCCCATGACGGAAAAGATGCCCGAGAAGGTGCTCGAGATGATGAAGGACAAATCGCCTCTTAAGTCCCTCGGCTACGCTGATGACATTGCTAATGCCTACCTGTACCTCGCATCCGACGAAGCTCGCTTTGTCACGGGAACGGTGCTCAGCGTTGACGGAGGCCTTGTTCTCTAGTCTTCACTACCCTAAACTTAAGATTTGGAGGGATAGTCTATGTCAAAAGTGTACCTAGTTGCCGCCAAGCGCACTGCCATTGGCTCTTTTGCCGGCGCGTTGTCCACCGTTCATCCTGCGGATCTAGGCGCGGGCGTTATTAAATGCCTGCTAGAGACTACCGGCCTACCACCTGATGCCGTTGATGAAGTGATTGTAGGCAACATGCTGCCGGCTGGTCAAGGACAGGGCCTAGGCCGTCAAGTCTCCATTAAGGCTGGAGTACCCATCACTACCCCTGCTTACTCCTTGAACATGGCCTGCGGCTCGGGCATGAAGGCGATGCTCAATGCTTATGCCAATATTTCCCTAGGACTTCACCAGGTCGTCATTGGCGGTGGCGTAGAGAGCATGTCTCTGTCGCCCTACTTACTGCCTAACGCTCGTTCTGGCTACCGCATGGGCCATGTTCAGGCCGTCGACCACATGATCCATGACTCCCTTACCGACGCTTTCCACAATGTCCATATGGGAATTACTGCCGAAAACATCGCGGAGAAGTACGGCATCACCAGGCAGGAGCAAGATGCTTTCGCCGTGGCCTCGCAGAAAAAGGCTATCGCCGCCATCGATGCCGGTCGCTTTAAAGATGAAATATGCCCCGTAGAAGTAAAGACTCGCAAAGAGACCGTAGTCGTGGCCGCAGACGAGTACCCTAATCGCGGTGCGTCGCTCGAAAAGATGGCCACCCTCAAGCCTGCCTTTAAGAAAGATGGTACTATTACCGCCGCTAACGCCTCGGGCATTAACGATGGTGCCTCCTTCTATGTACTGGCTTCAGAACAGGCGCTCAAGACCTACAACCTCACCCCTCTCGCTGAAGTGGTAGGTATTGGTCAGGGTGGTGTAGATCCTCTCGTTATGGGCCTAGGCCCCATTCCGGCTGTTGCTGCCGCGCTGAAATTTGCCGGGCTAAAGCTCTCCGAGATCGATCTGCTCGAGCTCAATGAAGCTTTCGCCGCGCAATCTCTCGGTGTAGTTAAGGGCTTAGCGGAAGAGCATGGCGTCAGTGAGGACTGGATTTTGGAGCGCTGCAATGTCAATGGCGGCGCCATAGCACTCGGCCACCCCGTGGGCGGCTCGGGCGCGCGCATTATCACCACTCTTATTTACGAAATGAAGAAACGGAATGTCGAGTACGGCCTGGCCTCCCTCTGCATAGGCGGCGGCATGGGTACGGCGGTAATCCTAAAGTCAGTCTAGGAACTCCCGCAAAGCCAAGAGACCTTGAGCCGCCAAAGGCGTTCAAGGTCTCTTTTCCTCTGGTGAAACAAGCGCTACTATTTTTTCTTTCTGTCTTCTCCAGCTAACTTGTCTGCCAATATGGCAAGGGCTCCATCGCCGGCCACATTCGTAGCGGTACCAAAGCTGTCTTGCGCCATGTAAAGAGCGACCATTAGTCCGAGAGCAGCTTCTTTGAACCCTAGCATGGTACCGAGCAGTCCATAGGCTGCCATAATCGCGCCACCAGGCACCCCGGGGGCCGCGACCATAATAATACCAAGCATGAAGTTAAACGGCATGACTCCGGCCAAAGTAGGCACTGTATATCCCGGCATAATAATCATTACCGCCATTGCGCACATCATAATGGCGATGGTGCTACCAGATAGGTGGATAGTGGCACACAGCGGAACAACGAAGTTAACTATCTCCTTGCGTATAGGTAGCTGGCGAGCCTGCACCAGCGTCACTGGCATGGTGGCAGCGCTAGACATAGTACCCACAGCAGTAAGGTAGGCTGGCAACATGGTCTTGATTGAGCTCAAAACCGGCTTCTTGGCTACGGCACCGGCTAAGACGTATAGAACAAAAATCCACAACCATTGCACGGCCACCGCCATAATCAAGACCAGACCGAAAGCGCGCAGGGTGTTGAAAACCGTACCTTCTGCGGCCATACCGGCGAAAATACCACCAATAAATAGCGGTATCACTGGGATAATTACGTTAGCGATCAATTTTTCAATGATGTTTTTGCCCTCAGTGAGCACTTTTTTCATGGTATCACTGCCCGTGGTCACGACCCCAAGGCCAAGGACAAAGGACAAGGCCAGGGCCGACATAACGGGAAAGACAGGCGCAATGGCGAGGGTAAAGTAAGGGGTCAGCTTTTGTCCGGCGGTCAGTTCACCGGCCACATTAGCTATCACCGGTGAGAGAGCGATGGTCACGACATAGGCTAACAGCCCGGAAAGAATAGTTGAAGTATAAGCCAAGGCTACAGTCATGGGAGCTAACTTGGTGGCCCGGCTACCTAGATTAATGATGCCATCGGCAATGAAGAAGACGATAATGAGCGGAATACTAAAGAAAATTAGCTGCCCAACAAGGCCCTGTACCGTAATGAGGATGCGCGTGAGAAAGGCTGGTGCATAAAGACCGAGCAGTATACCCCCCACGATAGCCGCGACCAAACGTCCGATTAATTTCATGCTACTTCTCCCCTTCCACTTTTGTCGACCAGTATCTGACTGCAGAATGAAGGCAACGCCTTTTGCACTCCCCTCGCTGCTGTAGACAAAAATCACCTATCACCATACATGCAGTCCCACCAACAAGCTATCATATAACTATCTTTTTGCCAAGACCCCACACCAGCCAAGTTTGTCTTTTACCAGCTTTGTGTTAAAGTTATGGTGTAGCTATCGTTCACTACATACTTTTCGAAAGAGGTGTTCCCATATGTCGATTGCGGATTTTATCAATCACCATTTTCGCCACTTTAACGCCGCCGCCCTTAAGGACGCGGCCGTCGGGTACAAAGAGCATCTAAGTCAAGGTGGAAAGATGCTCGTCACCTTGGCTGGGGCCATGAGTACGGCCGAGATCGGGCTCTCGTTGGCCGAGATGATTCGCCAAGGCAAGGTACATGCTATAAGCTGCACGGGCGCTAATTTGGAAGAAGATGTCTTCAACCTAGTGGCCCACGACCATTATGTGCGTATCCCTAACTACCGCGACCTCACCCCGCAAGACGAAGTCGCCCTGCTCGACAGACATTTAAACCGCGTGACCGATACCTGCATTCCTGAAGAGGAAGCTATAAGGCGTATTGAGAAAGTTATTCTTACCGAATGGCAAGATGCCGACCGCGCGGGCAAGGCCTACTTTCCCCATGAGTTTTTGTACCGCATTTTGCTCGCGGGCAAACTCGCGCCTTACTACCAAATCAACATCAAGGACTCCTGGTTGATGGCCGCCGCAGAAAAGAATTTGCCCATGATTGTGCCTGGCTGGGAGGACTCTACCCTCGGCAATATCTACGCCGCACATGTCATTAAAGGCGATGTAGGCAATGTGCACACCGTTAAATCTGGTATTCAGTACATGCAGTATTTTGCGGACTGGTATGTAGCGCAGTCAAAAGATAGGCCGCTTGGGTTTTTCCAGATTGGCGGCGGCATTGCCGGCGACTTCCCCATTTGCGTGGTGCCCATGCTAGCGCAAGACTTAGCTTACGAAGACGTGCCCCTCTGGGAGTACTTCTGCCAGATTAGTGATTCGACCACGTCTTATGGCTCATACTCCGGTGCGGTGCCCAACGAGAAAATTACTTGGGGCAAATTAGGCCTTAGTACCCCTAAATTTATGATCGAATCCGACGCCTCTATCGTCGCTCCCCTTATCTTTGGCTATGTCTTAGGTTGGTAGGGGCACAATGTCACACCTAAGAGTAAGACCGGGGCTTCTGCCCCGGTCTTACTTAATCGCAGCTACTGGGCAGCCTTCTTACTCGTCGGCGGCATGATGGGAACATGCTTGTAAAACAGAAACACTCCTAGACAAAGGGCGGCTCCTGCCAGACCGACGGGGTACGATATGGAGGTGGCTAGACGCAGACCCTCGGGAGCCTGCAAGATATAGGTGAAGGTTACTGCCGCCATAAAAGTTGCCGGCACGGTAGCGACCCAGTGCAGCTTACCATTAACCTTGAGGTAGACCGCGGCTGCCCAGAGCATGATCATGGCCAAGGTCTGGTTAGACCAAGCAAAGTAGCGCCAGATAATGGCAAAGTCGATTTGCGAAAGATAAATACCAATCGCAAAGAGCGGAATAGCCACGATAAGGCGATTCTTGATGTCGAGCTGCTTAAAGCCCAGAGCGTCGGCAATGGTCAGGCGCGCACTGCGGAAGGCGGTATCACCCGAAGTAATGGGGCAGACGATGACGCCAAGCACGGCTAACACGCCACCGATGGCACCAAGCCAGGTCATAGAGATTTCATGCACCACCCTGCCAGCGGCACCCTGCGCTAAGGCGGCGTCCAGTCCGGTAGAGCCACCGTAGAAGGTCATAGCGGCAGTCGCCCAAATGAGGGCTACAGCGCCTTCGGCAATCATGGAGCCATAGAACACACGGCGCCCGTGCTTCTCATTAGTAAGACAACGTGCCATCATCGGCGATTGCGTAGCATGGAAACCCGAAATTGCGCCGCAGGCGATAGTGATAAACACTAACGGCCAGATGGGCAAGTTGCGTGGGTGTAGGTTAGCCAGAGTCAGTTCCGGCACGGGCAGGCCCGAGAAGAGGATGCCACCCCCAATGCCGATAGCCATGATTAAGAGTACGGCACCGAAGAGGGGATAGATCTTGGCAATAAGTTGATCAATGGGGAGAATAGTTGCGAGGAAGTAGTATAGCACAATAGCGATAAGCCAGGTGTTAAGGGGAACCGCGCCATCCGTAAGGGTAACGAGGAGGCGCGCCGGGCCGGTCATGAAGACGGTCCCTACCAGCACCAACAAAATCACCGAGAACACGCGCATCAGTTGCTTGGCATTATTGCCCAAGTAGATGCCCACTATTTCCGACACGGAGGACCCGTTGTGGCGGAGAGAAATCATGCCCGAGAAAAAGTCATGCACGGCACCGGCAAAAATGCTGCCGAAAACAATCCACAGCAGGGCGACCGGCCCCCACAAGGCCCCCGCAATGGCGCCAAAAATAGGGCCAAGGCCAGCGATGTTAAGAAACTGAATGAGAAACACTCGCCACCAACTGAGGGGAACGTAGTCAACGCCATCTGGATTAGCGCAGGCAGGTGTCGCGCGCTTCTCGTCAATGCCGAAGACCTTTTCGACGAAAGTACCATAGATGAAGTAACCGCCGACTAGTAGTGCCAACGCAGCTAGAAAAGTAAACAGCATAATCCCTCCATTCCCGCATACTATTTTGATTGTACTAGGGAGGGAGTGAAATGTGCCACTTATTGCGCAAATGGCTTAAATGTCGCGCTGAATGGTCACCATTCCTGTTTGAGTGGCTAGAGACCAACTCGCAGGCGAAAGTCCTTGGCCT
Source organism: Bacillota bacterium (assembly GCA_018333655.1). Classification (NCBI taxonomy): domain Bacteria; kingdom Bacillati; phylum Bacillota; species Bacillota bacterium. The sequence goes on from JAGXTJ010000008.1 coordinate 48,980, forward strand.
GCTTGCGACTAACTGGCACCTCGGAGACAAAATCTTCGACTTTAAGCATGTAGCTGCCGCTAAACCAAGGTGAAATCTCACGTATCTTGCCTAGGTTTACGAGGTAACCGCGGTGGACGCGAAAAAAGTTGTGGCCGGCGAGACGTTCCTCGAGCTCCTGTAGTGATAGATCGGAGCGGTGAACTGCCCCTTTACTGGCCACCAGCACGTCACGACCGTCGGTATAGGCTACCGCGATATCCACATAGGGGACTAAAAGCACCCTATCGTCCACCCGTAGCGGCAGACGCTCTAAGACGGCAGGGGTGCTCCCCCCACGCTTTTTAAGAATGGCGGCACGTGCCTTATGGGTAGCCTTGAGAACGCGCGGCGGATGGTAGGGCTTTAAGATATAGTCTAGCGCACTGAGTTCAAAGGCTTCTATCGCATAATGATGGTAGGCCGTGGCGAAAATTACCTCGGGAGGATTTGGTAACTGAGCAATCTCTGTGCAGAGATCTACGCCGCTTTGCTGCGGCATCTGAATATCTAAAAATACTAAGTCCGGATGCAGAGCAATTATGCCTGCGAGCCCAAGGGCGGCATTTTCTGCCTCGCCAACCACGGTCAACCACGGTAGGGCACTGAGCAAGAAGCGTAGTTCTTGGCGCGCTGGTTCTTCGTCGTCAATGATGAGTACGCTGATACTCACTACGCCACCCCCCGTGGGATGCGCACGGTACAGACGGTGCCCGCCCCCACTTGCGAAATTACCGACAAGCCAAATTCAGCGCCATAGAGACTGCGCAATCGTTCTTCGACATTTTTAAGACCGATACCATTGCCGCTAGCAGCGACATTGTTGACGGCAAAGCCAACACCCGAGTCGCTGATGATAACGGTATGCGCAGTTGCATCGCTCCTGGCTACAATGCGCAGCAGGCCCCCTGCGGTGTGGGGCTGAATGCCATGCCGCACGGCATTTTCAACTAAGGGTTGTAGAATTAGGGGAGGCAGGGTAAATTCCTCCGCGCGTAGATCATACTGGACTTCTAACTTTTGGCCAAAACGCGCTTTCTCTATCTCTAGGTAGGCTTCGACATGGTGCAGTTCTTTACTGAGCGGCACCATGTCGGGATTATGAACAAAGCCAATGCGCATAAAATCGGCTAGGTGCAGTAAAAGACGGCGCGCCGTCTCGGGCTGGGTGCGGCAAAATGAGACAACCGTGTTGAGGGCGTTAAAGAGAAAGTGGGGGTTGATTTGCGCCTGCAGCGCGCGCAGCTCAGCCTTGGCTAGGAGTTTTTCTTGTAAGTCTTTTTCTGCTAATTCGAGCTGCGCGGAAAACAAGCTCGCTAAGCCTTCAGCTAGCCGCCTTTCTACCGCCGTGATCGAATGGCTCTTCACTCGGTACAGCTTTAGTGCCCCCATGACTTCTGCCCCGGCATAGAGGGGAACGATAATGGCCGACTGGAGCGCACAACGTTCATGGCTACAACCAATCTCCTGTGCGGACTGCGCTTCACGGGGGCCACCTGTTGAGAGGACCGACATCGTCAAGCGGGTCTGAATGTCAGCCCCCGCCAAGTGATGGTCGGCTCCCTTGCCTACGTGAGCCAGTATGCGATCTCCAAGCGTCATCGCCACCGCATCAACTTGTGCTTCGGCATAGATAATGGCACAGGCCTGCTGCGCGGTATCTTCATTGTAACCCTGTCTTAAGATGGGCAAGGTTCTCTGCGCTATTTTTAAAGCCAGCTCTGATTGATACGCTGCCTCTTGCTCACGACTCTTGTAAATGGTGTTATGAATTAACACAAAAATGGCGACGCCACAGGCATTGATGAGGATCATAGGGAGCCCTATCTTCTCAACTAGGGAGACTGCCGCCACAAAGGGACGCGCTAGCAGTAAAATAATCGACATTTGCAGAACCTCGGCCAGAGCGGTAGCCCAAAAGCCCACCACCCAGCGCTGACGCGAGCGCAAGAAGATGGGACGCAGCAGTGCGCCCACCACGCCACCTAGCGCGGTTGATAGGCCACAGGCTACGGCGACAAAGCCCCCAATATCTATGAGGTAGCGATGCCCTCCGGCAATGAGGCCCGCCCCAATGCCTACTGCTGGCCCCCCGAGGAGCCCCGCCGCGACAACGGCCACCGCGCGTGAATTGGCGATGGCCCCCTCCACCGGGAAGCCGTGATAAGTGCCGAGTATGCCAAAGAGACCAAAGACGAGGGCTAGGAACGCCTTGCCCCACCTATTTTGGGAGTCCCCATACATCGTTTTCTGAAACGGCGCAGTGCTTGACAAGAGAAAGGCAATAACACACATCAAAGAAAGACTATTAATAAGCCCTAAAATCACCCGCGCATGAACACCAGTCATGACAACACCCCCTGCAACCTAAGTATACAGCAGGAAGCAAGAAGCAAAAAGTAAGAAGTAAGAGGCAGGAAACAAGAAGGAACGTTTATTAACCATAGGGTACACAGAGTGCGAGCGAATCGACTGCTGTGGGTTACTGCCAATAAAAATTACTGCTGCTCTATTGAATATTTCTGCCGAGAGTTGTACCATTAGGGTAGGAGGTGGAGCAATATGACAAACACCAAGTGTGCAATCGTTAAGTGTGTGGGCTGTGGGACCGTAAAAGAGATGGACGCAGGTTTTGCTTCCAGCGTAGCGCCCTCGCCCGAGATAAGTACAGAGTTCTTCGCCCTCGATCAGGCTCGGTCCATGGCACTAGCAATAGATTCACCTGAGGGGTGCGAGCCCGCAGTAGAAAAGACTACCCCTACAGAACATGTGCATACCCTGAGGGCGGATGAATGCCCAGAGTGCCACGGCACGCAGTGGTATCGTATCGGTGAAGATACAAATATTTTTGAGCGTCCTCGCAATTAGTAGTGTAATTCTGCCTAGACACCCCGAGGTAGCGACGCCTAGTGCGCGCACAACCTCGGGGTGTTTTTCTTATTTGTAGCAGCCCGCTACCCATGCTGCCTAGACTGACTGCAGCATTTACGGGCACTCGCGAGGCGATTAGCTTGGCAGGCGCACTGTTACTGTGGTGCCTTGACCAACAACGCAGGACAAGAGTACCGCGCCGCCATGCATGGCGACGATGCGTTTAACAATGGAAAGCCCTAAGCCGTTGCCTTTGCCTGTGCGAGACTTATCTGCCTTGTAGAATTTCTCGAACACTTTTCCATGGAGCTCCGGCGGTATGCCCTCGCCCGCATCGCTAATTTCGCATTCCACGCTGCCAGCCCTCTCGTGCAAAGTTATGGTCAGCGGACTGCCGGCTGGTGAAAACTTGATGGCATTATCAAGGAGGTTAATCCAAACTTGATAGAGGAGCTGCTCGTTCCCTAAGTAAAAGACCTCCGGCATCTCTATCTGTAGTTTGAGGCCCTTTTCTTGCCAAGCGCTCTCGAGAAGCAGCACTACCTTGCGCAGTTGCTCGTCTAAGCGAAAGCTCTCTCTAACTAGGGTTGCGCCGTCCTGCTCGAGCTGAGTCAGGAGCAAAATATTGCTCGCTAAATGAGAAAGACGCTCAGTTTCTTCCATGATGATTGCCGCGTACTCTTTCTTTGTTTCGTCTGTTTCTGACTCACCCAGGAGCTTAGCGTAGCCTCGGATAGACGTCAGCGGCGTTTTAAACTCATGCGAAATCGCCGAGACGAAATCACTGCGCAACATCTCGATACTTTGCAGTTCCTTAGCCATGGCATTGAAGCTTACGATGAGCTGACCGATTTCGTCCTGTCTCTTCTCTGGTAGGCGCACCGAAAAATTACCTTGCGCAATGCGCTTCGTAGCCTCGCTGAGCGACCTTATGGGCTTCACAATGTAGGCCGCAGCAAATAGAAACAAGACCGAGCCTACCACAAGAGAGGTAACGCTAAAACGCCCCATGACGTGGCGAAAGTTAATAATATGCTGCTTAACATCCGGGTAGATCGGGTAGTAGTCTGTGAGGAGCTGTCGCTCAATGCTCATGATATAACCCACTGAGACCAGCAAATTGCCGATAAAGACAACCCCCACAAACACCAGCACCAACTCGGCATAGATGGATCTCCTCATGGGCGTCGCTCTGCCTTGTAGCCTAGTCCGCGGACAGTTACAATCTCAAATTCGCTACAGTCAGCGAACTTATCCCGCAGGCGCTTAATATGAACATCTACGGTCCGCTCATCAACCTCACTGTCGTAGCCCCAGATATCATCCAACAACTCTTGTCGCGTAAAAATCCGCTTCGGATAGGCGAGCAGCTTAAATAGTAGCTGAAATTCTTTCTTAGGTAGGGCGATGTCACGGTCTGGCGCCTGGACTGACAGAGTGTCAGAATCTAGGACGAGCTCCTCCATGACGATCCTGCGCTCACTGTTTATCTTGGCGCGACGCAGCAGCGCTTTGACGCGGAGCACGAGCTCATCCATATCCACAGGCTTGGTTAGGTAGTCGTCAACACCCGCCTCAAACCCCCTTTTCTTGTCACTAAAAGTATCCTTGGCGGTGACCATAAGGACCGGCAAAGAGAAGGACGCTCTCCGCAACTGCTCTACTAGTTCGTAGCCATCTACTTTGGGCATCATCACATCGACTACGGCAAGATCGACTGCCTGCTTTTCTAACAATAGAAGGGCCTCCCTGCCATGCTCGGCCTGGCAGACGTCAAAGCCTTCTCGCTCAAGATAAATGGCCATGAGCCTACGGATTTGGGCATGATCATCGACTACGAGGACACGTACCACCTGCCGTCCCTCCCTCGAAAAGTATAGCCATAAAATAAGACGTACCTACCTCATACATAGCGCAGGGCATCGATAGGGTTAAGACGGCTAGCCTTTCTCGCGGGGACAAGTCCAAAGATTAACCCTACCGCCACTGAGAACCCTACCGCTAAGAGAATGGGCGACATGGTAACAGCAAAATCAAAGCCAATGAAAAGACTTCCCAAGTAGGCCAAAGCCATACCGACCACTATGCCTAGCGCGCCGCCGAGGACACATAGTACCACAGCCTCTATCAGGAACTGTACCATAATGAGCCCTGGCTCTGCCCCGAGGGCTTTGCGCAGACCGATTTCATTGGTGCGCTCGGTCACCGAAACGAGCATCATGTTCATAATGCCAATTCCGCCCACGAGAAGTGATATCGCAGCGATGCCTGCTAGGAGCAGGGTCAGGGTATTCGTAATCGAAGCCATCATATCGAGGATCTCCTGCTGGTTGGCGATGCTAAAAACATCGCTCCGTCCGTCAAAAATGCCCGTAAGTGCCGCCGCAATTGTATCCCGCACCGCTTCCACATCGCTGCCCTCGGCAAAGTAGACCTCCACAGAGTTTACGCGCGACCCACCTAGGGCGCGTTCCGCCACATTGTAGGGAACAATTATCGCCTCATTGACATTACTCTGCGTGAACCCACTGCTTGCTGCCATCACTCCCACGACCACAAATTCGCGTCCGCGGATGATAATTTTTTCGCCTAAGGGAGAGCGATTGGCATATAGCTCGGAGGCCAAGGTAGCACCTAGTATCGCGACATGTTGGCGATTGACAATATCGAGGGGGTGTAGTGCCCGTCCGAAGGCTACCTCATTGGCGTCGTTTGCAAAAAATTGGCTGCTGCGGCCAAAAATTCGCACATTCTCTTTCTTGGTTTCGTTGGCGAAGAGGTAGCCTCGTGCGCTAGTCAAAGGGGACACCGCAGTGACTAAGGGCGTGTTCGCCAGTTGACGCAGGTTCTCATCGGTGAGCCCTGCCTTCTGGGGAGTACCGGTTATAGTAATGCTGAGCCTATTACCCCCTAACCCGGCCAACTCTCCTTGAATGGAGGCTGTCGCACCACTGCCTATGAGCATTAAGGCGATGATGCTGGCGACCCCGATAACAATCCCGAGCACAGTCAAGCCTGAACGCACCCTGTTGCTGAAAATGCTATCGAGAGACATCGCGAGAACTTCCCTGAGCATAGCGATCATCTCCTTCCTCAAAAATTTGCCCATCGAGAATGCGCACCACGCGCCGGGCATGCTGCGCGACACTGGGGTCATGGGTGATCATGATGATGGTGCGACCTAGCGCATTAAACTGCTTAAACAGCTCCATTACTTGCTGGCCCGTCTTTTGGTCGAGAGCACCTGTTGGTTCGTCGGCCAGAATAACGGCCGGCTCCGTGACCATGGCCCTGGCAATGGCTACACGCTGCTGCTGCCCGCCTGAAAGCTGATTGGGCCGACTCAGGGCTTTATGTGGGATACCGACTGCTTCTAGGGCGTTCATCACTCTGTCTCGCCGTTCAGCCAGCCCAAAATGGCTATAAATCAAAGGCAACTCAATATTAGAGAACGCTGTTAAACGAGGCAACAGCTGAAAGTTCTGAAATACGAAGCCTACTTTCTTGTTGCGAATACGAGCTAGCTGCGGTTCTGTCAAGTTAGCCACTAACACTCCGTCTAGATGGTACTCTCCACGCGTCGGCACATCGAGACAACCTAGAATATTCATGAGCGTGGTCTTGCCAGAGCCCGAGGGACCAAGTATAGCGAGCATTTCGCCCTGTCGCACCTGCAAGTTAACTTGGCGCAGGACGCCTTGCTCTTCATCACCCACAAAGTAGCTTTTGTCCACGTCTACGAGTGAAATTAACTGTGTCATAGTCATCTCCCTAGCGCTGTCCACGCATGGGCCCCGGCATCCCCGGTGTTTCCGGTGGCTCAGGCTTAGCAAAGCCCACCACTTCACCTTCGTTAAGGCCACTGGTAACTTCCACTTGCCTGCCGTCACTCAGTCCTATCACCACTGACCGCCGCTCTAAGCGACCCTCTGCGTTCTGCACAAACACGAGGGGTTTCTCTTCCTCATAGAACACCGCGACTATGGGTACAACCAAGACGTCACTAGCGCGTGCCGTCTCAACTCTAATTTCAGCCGACATACCCACCAAGAGCCCCTCCGGGTTCGGCAGGGATACTTTCACGGCAAAGGTGGTAATACCGCCAGATAGCACGCCCTCCCGCGCGATACTGGTGATGCCCCCCGTAATTTCTTCATCTCGCAGGGCGATAATATCAACGGTGGCACTTTGTCCGTGCTGCAACTTAGCGATGTCTAGCTCATCGACCTGCGCCGTGATTTCGAGTTTGGCAAAGTCAGTTATCTCCACAAGTCTAGCGCCAGGGTTTACCCACTCGTTACGCCGCACCAAGAGCAAGGTTACTTCTCCGTGGCGCGGGGCGGTAATCGACTTGCCATCACCCATGCGCAACAGAACTTGGCCCTTAGTCACTGTGTCGCCTAGAGCTACAGCAAGCTCTACAACTTGCCCGCCGCTAGGGGCAAAGACAACTTCTTCATCTACCGGTGCGACGCGCCCTGTGCCGGTAACCGTCCGGGCTATGACACCTCTGCCTACGGTGTGAAACTCATACGCGGCGTCCTCACTCTGGCCTGCATTGCGAAACACAACGAAGGCGCCGACGGCTAGTAGCACCCCAAGCGCTACTCCTAAGTACGTATACTTGCTCTTCTTTTTGGCTGGTCTACCATTGTTCATTTTCATCTCGCCTTTCCATAGGGGATAACAATAGTTTAGACCTACCAGATGAACTAAATGTGAACATATTTGCTCGTAGTAAAAGTGGTCGGAAAGGAAACGTTAAAGCGCGTGGTGCCGTCACTGCTGGCAAAATCAATCGTGGCGTGGTGAGTTCTGGCGATGGCATAACAGACTGCTAAGCCCATACCGGTGCCATGTTTCTTAGTTGTGAAGAAGGGTGTGCCTATCTGCGCCACATCTTCGGCACTAATGCCCCCGCCATGGTCGGTAATGGCCAAAGTAACCGTATCCCCGATGTGCGCCGTACTGATAGTCACGGTTCCTCCTTGTGGCGAAGCCTCCAGAGCATTGCGCACTAGGTTTACCACCAGAGCCCTTATTTCGACTTCGTTCAGCACGAGTTCAGGCACTTCGCCTAGTTCGAGCCACACCTCTTTGTCTTCTAGTTCGGCGTCTGCCTGCAGAGCAGGCCACAGCGCCACGAGGATATCATTAAGCTGGAGCGTTACCAAGTCTATGTGGCGCCCGCCAGACAGCGTCATGAACTCTGTAAGTAAAGCATTGATGCGGTCCATCTCAGAAATAAGCAGCTTGAAGTGCGAGGTATACCCGGCTAACTCGGGACGTCTAGCAAAGAGTTGCAAGAAACCTCGCACCGTAGTCAGAGGGTTGCGTAGCTCATGCCCTATTCCTTTGGCGATTTGACCCACATAATTTAGGCGATCGAGCCGAAACAGCTCATAAGCGTGGCGAGTCTCCTTGGTTAGGTCGCGCACAACCAAGACTACCCCGTAGAGGACATGTGAGTAGTGCCGCAAGGGAGACAGCGTCACCATGGCCTTGATGGATGCGCCATTCTGATGTCTGAGCTCCGTCGTCATAACGCTAGGCGATTGGCCGTCATGAACAGCAGCAAAGATTTCGTCCCATTGCTGGTGACCACCACCGAGTACGCGGGCAAAATTATCTCCCTGCACCTTGTCCTGGTCATACCCTAGCATGGCAGTGGCTGCGCTGTTCCAAGTCAAAATGCTGCCATCCCGCTTAGTTGAGATAATGGCATTACTCGACTGCGTGACGAGCAAGGCCAGCCTCTCTTCGGCTGTGCGTGACTCGGCTCTCTGCGTGATGTCACGGCTAACTTCCAAGTAGACGTCTACGAGCCCATCTTCATGCCGATGAACTGATATATCACACTCCACGATGATGCTTACACCATCTCGCCGTAGGCGAGCTTGCTCTCCCCTCCACTGCCCCGCAGCACGCAGGGCGGTATGCACTTCTTCGCGCACCCTTTCACCTTGTGGAAATATTTCATGGTGATGTTTCCCCATGGCTTCACTCCTGCTCCAGCCATAGGTGCTCTCCGCTGCCATATTCCAGTATTCCACTTCACCTTGGGCATTGTAGACGATGATGGAATCATAGACGGCATCAAGCAGCTCAGCTTGCTCGCGTAGCAACTCTTGTTGCGCTAAAAGTTGAAGTTCTGCGTTCTTGTCAGGGGTGATATCGCGCAGGGTGGCATAAATTGCCTGCTCCTCGACCATGGCGACGAAATTAACCGCCACCCAGCGCAGAGCACGGCCCTCTCCGCTCACAGACACCACGCTAGCCCTGCGGCCACCGCACCTACTAAGTTCAAGCAGTGCCTCTTGGCCCACGCAATGGTCGAAGGGGTCTAGTAGATCCCATAGTGATGTGCCCTCTCGTCCTTCCTTGGCCTCTGCGCAGAGAAGTTTCCACGCCGCATTACAGTGCCGAATTGCTCCACTAGGAGCCATCACTAGCATGGCATCTGGTGATAAATCAAAGAACAGGTCTAGCTGGCGCGTGGCCTGCTTAATGGCCGTAATGTCGTCTAGCACAGCCAGCTTGCCCGCGCGCCCCTGCGGAGACAAGAAATCCAAGACGCGCCAATGATAGTAGTAATCACCCTGTGGGGTAGTAATACGACCCTCCCTCTCTGCCATCAACCCCCATGGGGGTGCCTCTAGCTCTAGGGCAACAGTTTGCTCCCTCTCCTCAGATGAGCGGGATGGGTTAAGGCTCCACCACTCCCCAGGGCGCTCGCGCAGCAGCAGCCTTAGTGGCATAGAAGCTAAGGCCGCCTCAAACATGGCCACGGCCGCCAGGCGTTGCCTAAGCGAGTAGAAAATCTTGAAAACCGCCACCGTACCTAGCGGTGTCAGGATGAGATTTGGCAACAGGGTGGCACGCAAAACAGAGATGCCCATCGGCAGTACGGCCGAGGATGCGAGAACGACCGCGGCCTTGGCTAAGCCCAAGTAGAGGCCGAAGAAGAACAAGGTACGGCTAGTGGGTGTTTGCCCCCTAGCGACCTGCCGACGTAGGGCCAGACCACTTAGCGTATAGATTAAGATGCTGGCCACGCCGACCCACATCGCTTCCCCCCCGCGCAGGAGGCGGTAGGCGCTACTTATGAGCACGGCGAGCGAGGCAGTAAGCGTGCCCCCCGTAAAACCAGCCAGAGCTAGAACAACATTGCGGTAGTCAAGAAACCATCCACTCATGCCCTCCATCGCGGTGGCCATGCTCAGCACTGTGGCCACACCAAAAACAACACCCCAGACCCAGTCAGATGCCTTGCGATGCGATGCCAACGCTAGAGCAACACCAATCAGGCAAACACCGACTACGATGAGCAAATTTATGGCCAGAGGGAGTATCAGCTGCATGGCGCGCTCCCCTCCTCTTTAAGCTCACGTGGGAAGGCAACCGTAAAAACCGTGCCCAGAGGGGTGGACAGGAAACTGATCGTGGCATTGTGCAAGACAGCGATACTTTCGCACACGGTCAGGCCCAGCCCTGAATGACCAGGGCGGGTGGTAAAAAAGGGCGTCCAGACTTTGTCGTGGATGTTCTGGTCAATGCCCGTACCCTCGTCTTTTATCAAGAGCAAGATGGAGGACTCGGTCTGCTCTGTCGCTATGGTCAGAGTACCGCCCTCTGGCATGGCCTGCAAGCCATTGCGGGCGAGGTTCGTTACGAGTTGCCGAATACAACTTGTACATAGCAAGAGTTGCTCTGTCGCGCTCTGCGCTAGCTTAATATGGTGTGTATTCTTGAGGCCCTCCGCTACCAGAAGAGGCACTGCCTCTGCCACGATGTTATTTAACTGCGCAGGCTCTCTTGCCATATCGCTAAACCCTGCCAAGGCCAAGAAGCTGGTGACAACCTTCTGGGCAGATAGTAAGTCATCCTGCACGATATCTAGTTGTGACTTAACTACCTCAAAAGCCGGATAGGTACGAAAGAGCTGCAAAAATCCTCGCACAGTGGTGAGCGAGTTACGCAACTCGTGGCCAAGGCCCGCGGCGATTTGGCCACTGACATTGACCCGATCAACGCGTAACTTCTCTCGCTCCATGAGCCGCTGGGCGGTCACGTCATTCACCAGCATGGATATAGTTCGCAGAGCGGGCTCTGCCCCTCCTAGCGGTGAGAAGACGGCCGAAGTATAGACGGCCGTGCCGGCCTTGTGAGGCAGAACGTCACGGCAACCCTCTGTAGTATGGCCGCTCCTTGCGGCCGCGAGGGCGGCGTCGACTGCAGGCCAGGCCTCTGGCAGGCAGAGCTCCTGCAACCTTCGCCCTACAATTTCACTCGCAGTATAACCAAGAATCTGCTCGGCACCCTTGTTCCAGGTGAGCACGGTACTGTCTTCCGCCAAGCTCACTACGCCGTCATCCGTACTTTCCACGACTGCCGCCAAGAGCCTTCGTCTCTGGGCATCTTGCAGGGCGGTCGTATAATCGCTACAAATTTCGATTATCTTAACCGCTTCGCCTGTGGCGCTACGACTTAGTGTCCAGCGCGCCAGAATTATAAGCGGCCTGCCTTCTTGTGTGGTGCGACAAATGACCCCTTGCCAATGCCCTGCCGTCAACAGCTGCTCTTTGATCTCGCCAAGAGGCTGTGGGTACCTCGTAGCCAAAAGATCATCGACCTGAACATGGCGCCAATTGTTAAAATCAGTGGCATAAAGGGTGCCAGCGGCTTCGTTGGCCGAGAGTAATCTTAGAGAAAGATCGTAAACCAGTATGGCCTCTTGCACTAAGTTGAGCAACCGCGCTTGATTGCTGTGCTGTCTAATTTGCTGCACCAAGCGCTCTTGGCGCTCTGTATATTGGTGAATATTGTGCACCACCACATGTACGGCATTTTCTGTGGGGGAGTACACTCCTGACCAGGAAAGCCATAACTCTCGCCCTTTGGCAGTGATGACGCGTACTTTTCCGTAGCGCGGAGCCATATTTCCAGAGGCCAGCGCCTGCCAAATGTCGGCTAGCTCGCTTATATCTCGGGGAGAAATAAAGTCTAAGAAATTCTTCCCCACTAGGTCGCTTTCGCTGCGTTCCAGCATTTGCGCCACAGCCTGATTGACCCACAGTACCTCGCCTGAAACATGTAGTACTGCGAAACCGTGTAGGGATAAGTCGAAAAACTGCTGGAGTTGACTTTGCGCGGACTTAATAGCGGTTACATCGCGAAATAAGGCCATCCACCCGCTATCAGCCATGGGCAGAGTTAGTCGCGACACCCTGAGCAAAAACACCTTTCGCTCGCCGGCCACTTCACAGGCGATTTCTGCCTCTCCCACCTCTGCCTGCCCTAAGCCGCGTCTTCTCGCCGCCATCAACTCCTGCCCAAGGCTTGCCGAGAGCGCTTCCTTTTGTGCTAGGACAGGGCTGGTGTAGCTAATGACGCCACTACCGTCAATAAACATGACATAGCCTGAAGTGCGTAAAAAAGCAGTTATCACCGAGTAGCTGTAACCACGCAGAGCCAAGTACCAACAAAGTAGCGCACTGAGCACCATGCCGCCCGCGGATAGCAGGGCCTCGCCAGGCAGACTTCCTGGCACCGTCAAGAAGAGGGCCGCAGGCCACAGGCCGACTATGGCCTCCTGCCAGCGCGGCGTCACTACTCCTTTACTTGCCACAAGCCCCCATATCGCAGCTATGAGAACAGAGCGCGGCATGCCGACCACTACATTGCCTAGTAAGGCTGCCACCGTTTGCCCGCTCACGATGGATAGTAAGAGAGCAGGTAAACCCCCGAAGTAGGCCGCGCCAAAGTATACAAAGTGGGGGAACACTAAGTAACCATCTACGTAGGGCATGCCCATAGCGACAAAGGCCGCGACTAACGCAAACAACATGGCCTTTACCAAGCGCGTTTGTTTGTAGAAGACAAACACGGTGATTAAACTTACTAAGCCGACACTAATACTGGCTGTCACAGCGTTTACGTATAGCTCTTTAACAATGATCACCTCTTGATTGTGCCAAGTTTACACCGGAGAGCGCCTCAAGTACAATAACAGTGTAGCTAGTCAAGAAAATAACGGAGGGGGAAAACCATGACTGCGCGTCAAAATTGGGACCTAGATTCCATCTTCTCAGGCGGTAGCAACTCGGCACAGTATGCAACATATCTTGAAAGCCTACAGAGTGACATACGTGATTTTCTAGCCGCAGTTTCTACGGAAAAGTTAGGAGCCACAGACTGCGCTGCGGCTCTCAAGAAGGTGCAGCTACTAACAAACCGCATGCGCCACGCGGGGGCTTTTGTGGGTTGCCTAGCAGCCCAGAATGTCAAGGACGACAAAGCCAAACTTCTCGGGGCGAAGGTGCGAGCCATCGGTGCCGGCTTGGCCTCGGTCCTAACTAACCTCGACAAACACCTGCTGCTACTAGACGAGACCGATTGGCAACAACTTTTGGCTGACCCCGAACTTACGCCTCTAAAATTCAACCTAGACGAGCGCCGTCGCCGCGCCAAGGCGAAAATGCCGGCGGCACAGGAGACCCTGGTTAATGACCTTTCTGTCGACGGCTATCATGGATGGTCCAGCCTCTACGACACGGTTGTAGGGCGCATGACCATACCCATCGAGCAAGGCGACAAAACTGTGCACGTTTCCCCTGGCCAAGCTGCCAACATGATGGTCAGCCCAGACCGCGCCTTTCGCAGCCATGTCTTTAGGCGATGGGAAGAAGCCTGGGCCAAAGAGGCAGATTTCTCTGCCTTGGCCCTAAACAACTTGGCCGGCTTCAGGTTAAACTTGTACCGCCATCGAGGGTGGGAAGATGTCCTCGCGGAACCGCTCGACTACAACCGCATGGAGCCCGAGACTCTCGCGGCCATGTGGACAACCATTAACAATAACAAGTCCAGATTAATCACCTATCTCGAGCGCAAGAAAAAACTCCTGGGGACGGGCGTACTAAGCTGGCATGATGTAGCCGCACCGAGCACGACAACTGGTGGCAAGATGCCCTTTGATCAGGCTGCCGATTTTATTGTGAAACAGTTCCGTAAAGTTGACCCTTACATGGCCGATTTCACCGCCGCTTGTTTCACCAAAGGATGGGTTGAAGCCGAGGATCGCCCCGGCAAGCGACCAGGTGCGTTCTGCACTACCTTCCCCGAAAAACAAGAGTCGCGCGTATTCATGACCTATTCTGGAACTATGAACAATGTCGCCACCCTGGCCCATGAGCTAGGCCATGCCTTTCATCAGGCGGTAATGAACGACCTGCCCCCCATGGCGCAGCAGTATGCCATGAACGTCGCCGAAACTGCCTCTACTTTTGCCGAGGTCATAGTGGCTGACGCCGCGGTCGCACAAGCCCACGATAAAGTAGAAAAATTAGCCCTCATTGAAGACAAACTCGAACGCGCCGTCACCCTCTTGATGAATATCCAATGCCGTTTCCTGTTCGAGACCCGCTTTTATGCCGAACGCCAGGCGGGCCCAGTGAGCAAGGAACGCCTCTGTGAACTTATGGTGGAGGCGCAGAAAGAGGCCTTTGCCAACAGCCTCGACGAATATCACCCGCATTTCTGGGCGGCCAAACTTCACTTCTTTAATACCGGAGTCCCCTTCTACAACTTCCCCTACACTTTCGGCTACCTCTTTGCCACCGGGGTATACTCTCAGGCTGCTAAAGAAGGTCCCTCCTTCGCCGCGAAGTATGTGGCCTTGCTGCGCGATACCGGCAGCATGAAGGTAGAAGACCTAGCCAAACGTCACCTCAATGTCGACTTATCGCAGACCGAGTTCTGGCAAGCGGCTATCGACTCCGCCTTGTCGGAGCTAGATGAGTACCTACTCCTTACAGCGACCGATTAAGCTAGCGAAGCCCCCACTAGATTAAGAAGTGGGGGCTCTTTCTTTACTCCTCGCCGCCCCGGTAGGCGCCGCGCAAGAGCAGCACCCCCTGCGTCGAGCTCTGTATTCCACGGATACTAGTGTGTACGGCTGCCAAGCGCGTCGGGTAGAAGAGAAAGATGCGGTTAGCTTCTTGGTACAGCGTTTCCTGTATCTCTTCATACTCCGCTAATGCTGCGCTAAGATCGAACAATTGCTCTGCGTACAGGAGCCTGGCCTCTAGTGAGGGACTGAGTGCTAATTCCGGGTCACCCCGCAAGGCCTCACCCACTTCACCTGTGTAGGGTATAAAACTGCCCACCCACATATCGACGCCCTGCCCGCTCGCGAGCAAATCAAAGAGCTCTCCTGCCGTATGGCTGACGATTTCAACCCGTATGTTGAGGGCCGACAGTTGCCGCGCCACTTCTCTGGCTGTAGTGAGGTGTATGTGGCTTTCGCGTGTGTGCAAAGTGACTGCAAAGCCCCGCGCAAAGCCCGCCTGCCGCAGCAGCTCTTTGGCGTGCGCTAGGTCGTAGGTGTAGGCGGCTTGTTCGGCGTGCCCAAACACCGCGGGGGATACCGGCCCATCGGCAGCCTGCCCAGAAATACTAAGTGCCCTAAGCAACCAACTGCGGTCCACGGCGTAGTTCAGGGCTTGCCGCACCCTTACATCACGAAATTGTGGCAGGTCGCCATTCATGCCAATGTAGTAAAGCTCTTGCCTGGGCAAGGACACCTTGCGCACCGCCGGGTAATCGCGCAGGGCTTCGACCTCACTAGAAGTCAGATCATAGATAATCTCTACTTCGCCCCTCTTAAGCATCGCCAAGCGCTCACTAGCCTCACGGACAAAGAAGAAAGTCAGGCCCGTAGGCGCCAAGGCCTCTTTATTCCAGTAGTTAGCATTTGGCACTAGCTCAAGTCGCTCGCCACCATACCACTGTCTTAACTTGAAGGGGCCAGTCCCCACAGCAGTGTGCGTGAGGTTGTAGTTGCTGTCCTTAAGTCGTTTTTCTAACTCGCGCGGTGACTTTAAAGAAGCGGCGGGATGTGCAAAGTAGTAGGCTAGGGCGAAACTTGGCCCCGTGGTCGTGAAGGTAATGGAATAGGGCGAGTTGATTACTATGTCCTCTACGAAGGCGAAAAGATTGCGTCTCGCCATGCCGTTTAAGGGGTCAAGTAAGAAGTCAAAGTTTACCTTCACGGCCTCTGCGTCTAACTTAGCCCCATCGTGAAACTGCACCCCTTCACGCAAGAGAAAAGTAATGGCACGCCCATCGGGGCTAATGCTAAATTCGCGGGCTAGACGGGGCACCAGCGTATTTTTCTCTTCTACGGCCAGTAGTCCCTCAAAGATGGCCTGCTGTATGACAGGAGATAAGTGATCGACGACATTGAAGGGATCAAGGGATACAGGCTCCCCACCAATAGCTATCAACAAGGGAGAAACTTCTGCTTGGCATCCCGTCAAGGACAAGGGGACAGCCGCGCACAGTGCTAGGGCCAACAATAAGGCAATGCTTTTCTTCACAGTGTACCTGGCCTTTCTCAGTCAGCGCTCCTCTCAGGGAGCTATCGTTACATACATTCGCTATGGAGGAGTAAAATCCTGCCGAGAGGCCGTCCTCCCTGTGCTAGGGGCCCTTTTTCGCTCATAAAATTAGAGGTAGCAAGGAGGTGAAGAAATGCACACGAGAGCCTACTTAGCGCTGTGTTTGTCCCTGTTAATCATTTTCACCCCTGCCCTATTTCGCGCCCCTGCTAAGGCCAACGAGCCCCTAAAAGAAGTGAGCCTCGTTATTGACATCGCCAAACGCAACTTAACGATACTAAATAATGGGCAACCCTGGCGGACATACCCCGTGGCCGTGGGCATGGCAGCTACTCCTACCCCCGTCGGTGAATGGGCTATTATACAGAAGGACAGGGACTGGGGTGGCGGCTTTGGCACAAGGTGGCTCAGGATAAATGTGCCCTGGGGCATCTACGGTATTCATGGTACAAATAAGCCAAGTTCAATCGGTGCGGCGGCCAGCGCCGGATGCATACGGCTACAAAACCGCGATATCGAAGAAATCTACCGCCTGGTGCGTGTGGGGACTCGCGTACACATTGTCGGTCCCTTAGCTAAAACAAGGGTGACCTCGCCGCAAAGCATGGGGCAAAGTGGCCAAGATGTGCAGCAACTGCAACTCGCGCTGCGAGAAAGAGGTTTTGCACCGGGTTTTCTCGATGGCCGCTTCGGCGAGGCGACGAGGGCTGCAGTCGCTCATTTGCAGAGGCATTACGGTCTAACCGTCAATGGCCGGGCCGACGACAATGTACTAATCCTCCTCGGGCTAAGGAGGTGAGGACGTAAAATGTTTAAACGTGTAGGGATTTTTATCTTAATTGCGCTACTGATAGGCGCAGGGCTCTACCATAGGCGTCCCCCACGTACGGAGGATTACTTGGTAGACCCCACGGCGAGGCTAGACCCAGCCCTGCATTACCGCATTACCGTGTGGATCGCTCTGCCGGTCATTGCCACTGCGGAGGCTTACCGCAGTGACATTTTGCAGGTATTGGCCGACTTTTCTGCCCTAGAGGGGAGCATCACAGTGGAGACCTTGTTTGTGGCCGACCATCTCCTAAAGGAGCGTTTGGCCGCGGCCCTCACCGCGGGTACTCCACCCGATCTTGTTCTCGACACAGCCGAGGCACAAATCAACTACGGCGAACTTCAGTTGCCCCTCGGACGCTACCTTACCAAGTTAGAAAAAGAAAACTACAGCCCTAGCTCCCTCGCTCAGGCCTCTTTTCGTGGGGCACAGCTGGGTCTGCCTGTGGGTTTTTCGCCACGTGTGTTCCTAGCTAGTACGGGTGTTCTGCAGACTGCGGGATTGTCCTTAGAGAACATAATTTTGCACGGCTGGACTTGGGAGCAGTTTTTGCAGAGCGTAGCTGCCTCGACCTCTAAAGCGAGACCTGGCTTGGTCTTGACTAATGTTGGCACGCCGCTGCTCCAGACTCTCGCCGCCTCCCTAGGGATTCCTTCGCCATGGGACAGCGAAGGACGCTTGAACTGGGGCGAAGAGACCCTGCTAGCCCTCGCGACAATTGGGCATCAGTTGGCGCGGACCCAGAGCGGAGCAGAGCCAAGCAGTGCCACTGAAAATGCCCTGGCCCTCTTTCTAAACGGAAAAGCGGCCCTCATCGGACCGCTGAATCCCCCTTTGACTACCTGGCTGCACCATGAAGCCAGGGCACGAAAATTGACGCTCGCTGTCTTGCCTGTACCCTCTCTGCAAGGCGGGGCCTTTACCGACATGCGGGCCGTAAATCTCATTGCTTTTAGGCAACGCTCACGGCAGAGGCCTGACCATGAACGCATGGTGGCAGAGCTAGCCAAGTACGTAGCCCCCGAGCTAGGGCAAGTGCTTGGGGAGCACCTGTCCTTTATCCCCCCCCACGCCACCTCTACCCCTCGGACTGATATTCCTTGGCAGAGCGAGGGAGAAGCCGCTACCAACATGGCCTTTGCCCTCCGCACGCCCTACCGCCTGGGTGGGGAGGGTGCGGAGAAAATGGCCGATTGGGAAGCAGCACTCGAGCCGCTGTGGCTGTCTCTAATGAAGGGCGAACTAAGCCCCACCGACTTTTCGCAACAGGCCCACTCTGTTTTAGAGCAACTAGGACCCTAGAAAACCAAGAGTGCCCTTAAGTAACCAAGGCCAGAATTCAGCCACAGCCCGAGGTTAGTGTGCAATTCAAACCAGTAGATGGCGAAACCAAAGAGTATGGCTGGGATGGCGGTGATTGTCGTGGCCAGGAGAGCCGAGCGACGATGTAATGCCATAAGAGGAAAGAGGGCGTCGCCATCCTGGGAGATGGCGTTCGCCAAGAGTGCCGCAAAAGGGATAAGCCCGCGAGAATAGAGAGTGACAAACATAATTTGCGGACCACAACCGGGGATAAGCCCGATTAAGCCACCCATGACGATGGACAAGGCCCCGGCAGCAAGGAGGACGCTTGCCAGCAAAGCTTCGCCCGCCGCATAGTCGCCCCTGCCCAGCAAAAGAATGGCCAGCTCATAGACCAAGAATCCGACAAAGACCCATACTACCACGAAGGCAGTCTCCTGTGCGTTATGAATAAAGGTCTCTTTCAGGGAGGTCGCCTTAATTTCTGTCTCCTCATGCGTATCATTGTCTAAGAACTTCTTGCCGAAAACCATGAGAACGAAGGACAACACGGCACCTGTCACTCCGACCAGTAGACCAAAGTTTGGAAAAAAGAGGGCATCCGTATCCACTTGAGCCAGCCCTAGGACCGCCAGCACTAGCCCCACCGACAAAAGACCCCAGAATACAATAAAACCCTGGTGTGTGAGACGGTAGCCGAGCGTTTCCTGAGGTAGATGACCCCTAATTTGGTGATGGAGCACTAGGTCAATGTCATCGCCTTCGCCATGACCGATATGGGGTGCGTGAGCATGTGGCCCCACATGCCGGTGCAATTTCTCCACTTCTTTCTTGGTGAGACGTGAGGCACGGTAGTTACGAAGCAGTTTCTCGCCGAGTGAAGTTCTGTCCACCAAGTAGCCGGTTAAAACAGCCGCACCGAAAGCTAAGGCGCTGACATAAACATATTGCACTGGCATGGTAGCTATCATCACGAAGGCCGAGTCACCGGTGGTGGCCACTAGGGTCGCCACTACCGCACCAAAAGTAACGGTACCCTTGATAAACAAAGGCATGATAAAAATCGAGCCCCCACAGCCAGGGATGAGCCCAAAGAGGGCCCCCAGCACAGGTTGCCACCCCTTTGATCTTTCAATCGTGGCCACAAATGCTCCGCCCTTACGATAATTGATGAAACCAAAAAGCAGAAGCACCGCCCCCACAAAAGCGCCCACGTCAATGAATGCCCCTGCCATACTTTCTAGTACGAGCTGCCATACTGTCTCTATCATCCACTTCCCCCTACATCAATACGTAGTGCCAGCACCCGCATCCTGCTCGCACCCTAGCCAGTAATTCGCGACAACCACTTCTTTTTCCTGCTAGGCCACGGTACTCCCCTGACTTGACACTCGGCATTTGGCAGGGTAGATTGATGTCAAGGGGGAATTTTTGATGGCTACACCAGCATATCGCGTTCGCATAGCGCCGAGTCCCACCGGGGATGCCCATGTGGGGCATGCCCGAACCGCGCTCTATGACTATATTTTAGTCAAGCAAAACGCTGGCACATTTATCTTACGCATCGACGACACCGACACAGCTCGCAACACCGCCAACTCAGAAGCGGGGGTCATTCGCGGGCTACAGTGGCTCGGCCTTGATTGGGACGAAGGCCCCGATAAAGGTGGCGAGCATGGCCCTTACCGACAGAGCGAGCGCTTAAGCACATACCACCATTATGCACAACAATTGCTCACCGAAGGCAAGGCCTACGAGTGTTTCTGTTCGCAAGAGGAGCTCGAGGTCATGCGCATGGCCCAGCAAGAGGCTAAAGAAGACCCCAAGTACAACGGTCAATGCCGCTTACTCAGCGCGGAGCAGAAGAATACCCTTGCCTCTTCTGGGCGCGTACCTACGGTGCGCCTCTTGGTTACGGGCGGCATAGTAGGCTTTGATGACTTGGTGCGGGGGTGGATAGAAACCGACACTTCGCTCATGGGCGACTTCATTATTCTCAAGTCAAATGGTATCCCCGTTTACAATTTTGCCACGGTCATCGACGATCATCTCATGGAAATCAGCCATGTCACGCGCGCTGCCGAGCACATCATTAACACCATCCCCCAGGTGCTGATTTACCAGGCCCTCGGCTGGTCTATGCCCAAATTTGCTCATTTCAGCACCATGCTCAATGAGGATCGCACTAAAATGAGCAAACGCAAAGGGGCGACTTTCATCGGCCAGTATGCGGACATGGGGTACTTACCTGAAGCCATGCTTAATTTCCTGGCTTTCTTGGGCTGGAGCCCGGGAGACTCTGGCGACGAGATTATGACCCTAGACGAGATGATCGCCAAGTTCTCACTAGACAAATGCACCGTTTCTAATGCTATTTTTGATGCCAAGAAACTTGACTGGATAAATGCCAAGTGGATTCGCCGTTTGAGCCCCTTAGATTTAGCCGTACGCATGTTGCCATTTTTGCAGCGCGCCGGCCTCACCGACAACGAAGTCGACATTAACTGGCTCTCACGCCTAGCAGTTCTCGTGCAGGAGCGCATGACCCGCCTAGATGAGGCCCCCGTTATCTCGGCCCTCTTTTTCGTGGAACCTGACCTGCCCTACCAGGAAATTAGGCAGACCTTGGCCGAGGCCGAGGGCAAGAGCATTCTTATGAGCATTCTCGATACTCTCCTTGCCACCACCTGGAACGAGGTCGAAATCGAGAAAGCTCTGCGTGGGCTGCAACCGAGCCTTGGCATCAGCATGAAAACTTACTTCATGACCTTGCGCCTAGCGACCACCGGCAGTACGGTATCGCCCCCGCTCTTTGCCAGTCTTGCCGTCCTGGGCAAGGAACGCGTAATTGCACGGCTCACCCGCACCATCAGCAATATCTAGTGTAATGCATACTAAGACAAAGCCCTCGCCATTATGGCGAGGGCTTACGTTACTAGTTGGCATCGGAACAAACTTCGGTCGGAGTGGGTGTAGCAAAGCTCTGTTGGCGGACGACGGCCTTCGCCTTCCATGCTCCGCCAAGGTACCGGAGGACAGGGACGAAGACAGCAATGCTCCAACCAATGGGGATAGACCACCAAATGCCCCGATAGCCAAGTGCTGTCGTAGTCAGCCAGTAGGCCATGGCGACACGAACCACTAGGCTAGTTAGCGAAGTAAAGAGAGGAATGAAAGCGTCACCTGCGCCGCGCAGTACGCCATTTAGCACCATCAAGGTCCCGAAAACGACGTAGAAGACCGATACAGTACGCATGTAATCGACACCCATGGCGATAACTTCAGTTTCTGCGGCTGAGACAAATACAGTTACTAACTGCGCGCCGACCGTAAATACCAGGATCGTCACCATGAGGGTGCTCACGATCACCATGGCTAGGGTAGCCTTAAGCCCCGCACCGATGCGATCAAAGCGTCCTGCCCCAATGTTTTGGCCAGTGTAAGTAGAGATGGCCATACTAAAGTTCATGATGGGCATCATGGCGAAAGAGTCCATGCGTCCGGCTGCGGCAAAAGCCGCCATGGTGGTGGGGCCGAAACCATTGACCAGAGACTGCACGACGAGCATACCGACCGAGGCAATACCTTGTTGTAGTGAGGAGGGTATGCCAATTTTGACCATAGTGGCAAAAATGTCTCTGTCAAAAGACCATTCGTGTCGCGAAAATTTGAGAAATGGAATGCGGTAAAAGATGTATATCAGGCTAAGCGCCGAGGACAGCCCCTGTGAAATGACGGTTGCCCAGGCCACACCCGGAACACCCCAGCCCAGGTAGACGACAAAGTACACATTCAATACCACATTGACGATGGTAGAAACAATGAGAAAGTAGAGGGGTGTCTTAGAGTCGCCTAGGGCACGCAAGATGCCGGCCAGAGCGTTGTAAACAAACATGAACACGACTCCGCCAAAGAAAATCTGCATGTAGGCAGCAGCATCTGGCAAGATACTCTCTGGCGTGCCTAAGAGAACTAGCAATGGTCTACTCGCGAAAACCCCCACTATGCTCACCACAGCGGCACTAATGACTTGAAAAGTGATTGCTGTCGAAATGGCCCGCCGAGTCTTGGCGTGGTCCTTAGCACCAAAGTACTGTGAAATGACTATGCCAGAGCCCATGCTGAGCCCAAGCACCACAGAGACGAGCAAAAAGATAACAGGAAAGCTCGTGCCGACCGCGGCTAAGGCCTGCGGGCCGATAAAGCGCCCCACGACAATAGCATCGACCATGTTGTAGAACTGCTGAAACAAGTTGCCAATGAACATGGGTATGGAGAAAGACCAGATCAGTTTCGCGGGTGAGCCCTGGGTCATGTCCCTGATCATTGTGTCGAACCACCTTGCCGGTAAAATGTTACGAATAGCATAACACATACCGGCATTTAATTACTATGGTAGTCGAAAAAATAGCGAACAACTACCTGTGCCTAGCTGGCAACAGCCGCCTGCCCGGACAAATGCTGGTCGTGCAGCTGGCGGTAAAGCCCGCCTCGCGCCAAGAGCTCGTTATGGCTGCCCTCTTCTACTACCTTCCCTTCCGCAACCACCACGATTTTATCTGCCTTCTCTACCGTAGATAGGCGATGGGCCACGACAATGACGGTGCGGTCTTCTATCAGGCGACTTAGGGCTTCTTGCACGAGCCCTTCTGATTCAGAATCCAGTGAGGCAGTAGCCTCGTCCAGCAAGAGGATGGGGGCATTTCTGATCACGGCTCGGGCGATGGCTATGCGCTGCCTCTGTCCACCCGATACTTGTGCGCCCTTCTCGCCCACCAGAGTTTCGTACCCCTTCTCTAGCGCCACAATGAAATCATGGGCGTTGGCCACCTTGGCCGCTTGAACCACTTCATCTGGGGTGGCATCTAATTTTCCCATGCGAATATTGTCGGCAACTGTGCCGGAGAAGAGCATTGCGTCTTGGGGAACGTAGCTAACAAGGCTTCTGGCCTCGGATAGAGTCTGCTGCGAGAGCGACTGACCATTTATGAATATGGAGCCAGCCTGAGGCTCATAGAAACCGAGCATCAGCTTGAGCAAGGTCGATTTCCCACCACCACTCGGTCCAACCAAGGCCACCATTTCTCCCTCCCGGGCGGTCAGCGAGACTCCGCTTAACACGCGTTCCTCGCGGTCGTAGCCAAACTCCACGTCCTTGAGACAAAGGGGCTCCCCTGCTATCTCTAGCATGCCTGCGTAGCGCAAAGGCTCCTCTGTCTCCTCCACTAGGGCAACCACCCTTTCTGCCGCGGCGAGTGAAGTTTGAATCCCTGTAAGGTGAGTGCCGATGGCGCTGAAAAATCGTTCAATGCCGTTTTGGGCCTGCGTAACCATAACAATGTCGGGCACACTGATCTCTCCCCTTAGGGCGAGGAACGACCCGACAACTAATAGCCCCATGACGTTTAGAGTCGAGGTAGTAAAGTTGGCTGCTTCCAAGGCGGCGTGCGTTTCTACTCGCGACAAGCCTAAGTGCCGCACTTTCTGACTATGCCCGGCAAACATCTTGTCCATCAACCCATAAAGGGAGAAACCTTTGACCACCTGCACCCCTGCAAATAGGTCTGTCATTACGGTGGTGAGCTTAGCCTGGCTCTCCTGCAGGTCGCGACTGATAGTGCGCAGCTTACGCGCGGCCAGGGTGTTCGCCACTACGCCGAGTATACCCGATAAGACCGCGACGAGACCAAGCCTCATGTCTACACTGAAAATAATGAACCCCGAAGCCAGACAGGTCAGAATTTCAAAGAGAAGTTTACTGGGCATTTCGCCTAGGAGCGCCACGGTGGCATTGACATCATTGGTCATGCGCGAGAGCACGTCACCACTATGATGTGTTTTGAAGTAACTGATGGGCAGGGCATGGAGTTTTTCAAAGATGGTCTGACGCACCTTCGCCGTGACCTCGGCTAATTTGCGTTGCAAGAGCAAGAACCCGGCCAAGAAAACGGTGAGAGAGGCGAGAAAAAGCAGCCCGGAGCGCTGCAAGCTCAGCAGAAGCAGGGCTAGATCGCTGGCAATCATGGCGGCGAAAACGTCGCGCAAGAGGAATACAAACACCAGCTGAATGCCCGTTTCGCCCAGTGCCCGCACCACCACGCCGAAGACAAAGGCGGTAAAGCCGCTATCGGCCAAGCGCAGGACGGTGAGCAAAGGATTGTTCTTCATCTAGACCGCCTCCAATCTGGCCTGGCCGCTCTGCCACTGGCGTTCGTAAAGATCTGCGTAGGTGCCTCCCCTAGCCAGCAGCTCATGGTGCGAGCCCTGCATAACGACACGCCCCTTTTCTAGGACGACAACGCGATCCGCATTGATAATCGTGCTAAGGCGATGCGCCACGACGAGGGTGGTGCGCTTCTTCATAAAGCGCTCCAAGGCCTCTTGCACAAGCGCCTCCGATTGCACGTCGAGAGCTGAAGTAGCTTCGTCTAGTAGCAGCAAGGGTGCATCCTTAAGAATGGCCCGCGCCAGTGCTAGGCGTTGCTTTTGCCCACCGGAGAGGCGACCCCCCAACTCACCTACATCTGTGGCATAGCCCTGCGGAAAACTCATAATAAAGTCATGGGCATGCGCGGCTTTGCTCGCGGCGATTACCTCCTCTTCACTGGCGGTAGGTCGCCCATAGAGAATGTTTTCGCGCACAGAAATGGGGAAGAGAAAGCTGTCCTGGGCCACAATGCTAATTTCTCCGCGCAGGTCTTCTAAAGACCACTGCTCTACATCGAGCCCCCTCACTCTTAGCTCACCGCCGCTCGGCTGGTAAAGCCGTGAGATCAGTCGGAGTAAGGTCGTCTTGCCGGAACCACTCGCTCCCACTAAGGCCACTGTCTCGCCCACCTTCACCGAGAAACTAACACCATCAAGCACCTTTCCTTCGCGCCCATCATAAGTAAAGTCCACCTCGTCAAGTTCGAGGGCAGGCGCAGCGTTTTGTTCCTGCACCATGCCAGTTGTTCTTTCTGTTTTGATCTGCAGTAGCTCGACAATTCTGTCTCCCGCTGCGAGATCGGCCCGAGCCGAAGCGAGTAGCCCTGGCAATCTACTCATGGGCCCCGTCAAGTGGTCCATAAGCTGCACAAAGGCCATCAGTTCACCACCCGTCATAAACCCGCGGATCACAAAGTAGCCGCCTGCGCCAAAACACAGAAAGAAGGATACCAGAGTCAAGAGAAAGGACACCGCGCCCATAGAGAGGCGTCGCCACACCAAGGCCCACTGACACAGCAGCGCCTGCCTGAGGGCCTCGGCAAACTGCTGACTTAAGTGGCCACGAAGGTTAAAGGCCCGCGCTACTTCCATGCCCTGTGTTGACTCTTGTGTCAGCGCACTTGCCACCGCGAGCTTCTCCTGCAACTCTTTGCTTAGTTTACCAATTGGGCCACCTAGGACCGAGGCTACCAGCAAAAGGAGGGGCGTACCGAGCACCACGATGAGCGTCAACTGCCACGAGGTATAGAGCATGTAGGCGAGTGCTAAGATGGCTGCTAGGGGCATGAAGATAATATTGCCTAGAGTGTTCGTCACGAACTCTTGCATGCGGCCCAGGTCATTTGTCAAACGCGAAATGTAGTCCGCTCCATGCTGCTTGGTAAACTCACCCATGGGCACCCGCAGGAGGTGCGCGGTGACTTTCTCCCGCAGGAGAGCTATGCTGTTCTCGGCGAAAGCGCCCGCCGCCCTGATGCGCAGGTAGCGCAGTGATAGTTCGCCGGCAATCACCACGGCAGCAATGCGTAGCCAGTGAAAAATCTCTGTGCCGTCGCTCGCCACAAGGGCGTCAAAGAGCATGCGGATGAGATGGGCGAGAAAGATAGCAAAGGCCACCAACCCTAGGGACGCGAATACGACAAAGACCAGGCGCCCCTTGCCCGGGAGGAGCGGCCATAGCCGAGCAGCCTGTTTGAAGACGGAGGGGGACTTAGCATCCTTAATCATTCTCGAACCCTTCTTTCAGATATTTCACCACATCTGGCGGCCCGCTGATAGATCCGTAGATTTTTGCCGAGACAACTGCCTCCTTAAGCATCTCTAGGGTAGTGTCCTTATCGACAATGAGTGCGCCCACGACAAAGATGCTGAGCTTAGTCGCGGCAGTGGCGTGTCTAGCCACGAGCGCCTTGTCGAGCTTAAAGACACCAATGGCCCATACGCTCCGCACCTCGGGCGTCTCTGTCGAGACACTGAGCATTTTACCGCGCAGAGACTCATCAGAAACCACAGGGTCATGTTCTCTGAGCTGATTACGAATGGCAGTGCGCATAAACTCACTGCGATTACTGTAGAACCCCTGCTCGACTAAGTAATCCATTTTGCCGAGATCGACAATGCTGAGATTAAGCGTGACTTTTTCTTGCTCCACCATGGCCACCTCTTAAAATATACTCTACACACCATCCACATGGAGTATATACTGAATTTATAACACGCGAAAGTAGCCCTGTCAAGCAGGACTTACCGTACCCATGGCTAATACATACGCATGGCGTAAATTACGCCATAGTAAATACTAAGGGGGGCTAGCCGTGAAATTCGATCCTCTCTACTATCCCCATGCGTCACAGCGCGTGGCTACCTATGCCAAACGCGGCATGGTGGCGACGTCACAACCTTTGGCCGCTGAGGCTGGTCTTAATGTCCTGAGGAAGGGTGGCAATGCCATAGATGCCGCTATCGCCACCGCCGCTTGCCTGACCGTCGTGGAGCCAACTTCAAATGGTATCGGCAGCGACGCTTTTGCTATTGTTTGGCATAAAGGGCAGTTGTACGGTCTCAATGCTAGCGGCGGGGCCCCACAGACTATTTCCCTTGAGGCTCTCCGCCGACAAGGCCACACCGAAATGCCCAAATTCGGTTTTGCCCCGGTGACCGTGCCGGGAGCCGTAGCAGGTTGGGCCGCACTATCCGAGAGATTTGGACGCCTGCCCCTCACCGAGGTCTTTGCCGAAGCCATTGAACTGGCAGAGGGCGGTTTCCCCCTTTCACCCACGCTAGGCCACAGCTGGAAAAGAGCCTTGACAGCAGACCGCAAGCAGTTCACAGGCTGCGAGTTTGACCCCTACTTCGCCCTTTTTGCCCCTAATGGCCGACCGCCGGAGATTGGCGAAATGTGGCGCTCTCCGCATCATGCCGCCACTCTCGCCGCCATTGCTGCGACACGGGGCGAGGCCTTCTATCGGGGCGACCTAGCCGAGCGCATGGTCGCTTTCGCCAAAAAACATGGCGGTTTTCTAGAGCGAGGGGACCTAGAGAGCTACCGCGTAGAATGGGTGGAGCCCCTTGCTGCGAACTACCGCGGCTACGATGTATGGCAGCTGCCACCTAATGGGCAAGGGCTTGTCACTCTCTTAGCGCTAAAAATACTCGGAGAATTTGACTTTAATAACGCACCAAGCACGGCGACATACCACAAACAGATTGAAGCAATCAAACTTGCCTTTAGCGTTGGCTTCGCCCACATTACTGACCCCGCCTACATGAAGCTTAGTCCGCAGGACCTCTTGCACGACGATTTCGTGGCCGAGTGCCGTGCCCGTATCAGCGAAAACGCTCACGAACCAGCACCGCTCACCCCACTTGGTGGCGGCACTGTCTACCTGGCCACGGCTGATGGCGAAGGCAACATGGTCAGCCTGATTCAGAGCAACTACATGGGTTTTGGTTCGCGCATCGTCATCCCCGAGACGGGCATTGCCCTGCAGAACCGCGGCAATAGTTTCTCTCTAGACCCCGCCCACATTAACGCCCTAGCCCCCGGCAAGCGCCCCTACCACACCATCATCCCCGGTTTTCTCACCCAACAGGGTCAGGCTATAGGGCCCTTTGGCGTGATGGGCGGCTTTATGCAGCCGCAAGGGCATGTACAGGTACTTATGAATAGCATTGACTTCAACCTGAACCCCCAAGCCGCACTAGACGCCCCGCGCTGGCAGTGGATTAGTGGCACAACAGTGCATGTCGAGCCCAGCTTCCCCAACCACCTAGCCCTCGCTCTACTTCGTCAAGGACATCAGGTAGTGCGCACCCTAGATAGCGGCAGCTTCGGGCGCGGCCAAATCATCTGGCGAAACCCTGCCACAGGCGTCCTTTGCGGCGGCACCGAGAGCCGCGCCGACGGCCACATCGCCTGCTTCTAAAGTCAAAGCGGAACGAAGGTTTGCGCTTTGCACCCTTAGGTGGTTCTACTTTGCTGCCAGCTCTTTACTTCTTCAATTTCTTTGGCGCCGATACACTCTTGGACTAGGCCACATGACGTGCAAATTCTATGCCTAACCCCAACTAAGTTCAGTAAGGACAGATGAATAAAGCGCTCGGCAGGCGTATGCACCCAATTCAAGGCGCCACAGGCATTACACGGGGGGTCCACGATCTGCGTGCGCTCTGGCGCGGTTCCCGCGCCCTCTAAACCAGAAAGAAAACTCCTGTGTACCCAACCCGCTACTCGCCCACGCTCCGCATGCCAGGCCGAAATCTGCACAAAGGGATCGCCGTTAATCAGCACTTCGACTTCCGTGTCTCGCGGCAGCTCGGCCACCACCTCGGCCTTGGGGCTGCCTTCTGTTCTAACCCGCGTCACCACAGCTATAGTCACTAGCTTTTGTCCACTTCCCATCTTACACCACCCGCACTTTCTAACATTTCTTACGCAACACAGCAGAATAAGTTTCGACAAGAAAGAGCAGGTTACCCTGCTCTTTCTCTGCTGCGAAGCCCGTATACCCCAGGGTTAGCTCGCCCTCGGCTTAGTTGTGCGCTTGCCATGTCAGCACCAATGAAGTGTCTGCCAGAGGGACAGCCGATCTGTAGGAAATTCTCGTGTAGCGCAGGAATATACTGGGCACGAGAACGAGCGAGGTGCCTGGTAGCACTGCCGTCAGTAAGCCGTCAGTTACCCAGTCTACGGCATTAGGGCTAATCTCAAGCAGCACTTCCGCCGAGTTGACGCCTCCGATGTTCTGCACAAACCAGGTGTAGGTTGGAACTGTACTCACGTCGCGCTCTGTTCCGCCGACAAAATCCGTTCCGGTAACTACAGTCTGAGTTGCCTCCAGAAACATCGTGGTCACAATGCACTGCACTCTGCCGCTCGCATCAGTCAGTAGCGGCCTGTTGACCGTGCCATCGAACCCATATACTTGAATACTGTCGTTCACATGGCCAAGGTTGCGCACATCGAGACTTACCGCATCAACTGTAATGGCACCGCCGTTATCCTGAATTGCCATGACGCCCGAGGGGTCTACAACTAGGGGCAGGTCGGTGTCGCCTAGGACGCCATGCATCCTTGTGCGCAAACTGGCAGGCGAGTCTTGAAAGACCTTGTAGTTTGGCATTTTCTCTCCTCCTTTGCTTAGGTGTGTAAGGGAAACCCCTTACCACTAACACCCTATTCACGGGTCATTGGGGTGGTGCAAAGGGGTGGACAATTACACCTCTACAAGTACGTCTACATAGACTGTACTGAAAGGCATGATTGTCATGCCTAAATAACACCAAGGAGTGATGTCAATGCCGACCATGTATCTTACCCCTACCGCCGATACCTTTATTTATCAGGGACGCCCCAAGAAAAACTACGCCAGGAGTACTTCGATGTTCGCGGGTCGTGATGAGTCTGGCTACCTCGGTATGTCCCTCTTAAATTTCCCCATTAGCTCTGCGCTGCCGGCAGGGGCCGTAGTTACCAGAGCGGAACTGCGACTTCATGTGCTGCATACTGAAAGGCACGCGCTATCCCAGGTTTATGGCGTTTACAGGATACTGCAAAGATGGAGTGCGACTACTGCTACGTGGAGAAAACAGCCCACCTTTGAGGCCCTGCCCGTAAGCACTTTTGCGCAACCAGAACATGGGCCCCTAGTCATAGACATAACAGGGGCAGTGCAGACTTGAGTTCTAGGCTCGGCGGCTCCACTAGGGGTCATGATTGGGCCTTACAGTGATTTTCCCTATGCCGCCTTTTTTAGAGCGTCCACGGCGAATGCTATCAATTCAGACTTTTGGCCCAGAGTGAAGCTCACCTATTCCGTCCTTACAGTCATCGCCGGCTCCCTGACTCCACAGTTCACAGATGAGAAACACGTATTTACGGTCCCTAGCCTAGACAACACCTACCATGATAAGGATGTCAGCCTGCTCAGTCCAATCAGTATATGGGCAACCAACAATGGCCCAGGGAGTGTAGAACTAAGACTATTCACTTCACCAGACGGCAGCAACTTTGCCCCCGACGGCCCGGTCATCCCGCTTTTCGCCAATGAGACAACAAGCCTAGTCGCAGCTGTGTTCTCGCGCTTCGTGAGAACAACCATAACTAGTGTGGACATCAGGCCGGCTACCATCACACTCCATTACCAAGGTCACATCGGGTAGTAATCCGCACACGACAGAAAAAAGCACTCCCTTGCCAGCAGGCAAGGGAGTGCTGTTACTGCATTTATACCCAAACTGAAAATCGCAGCTACTTAATCTCAAACCGTGCGGTGAAGAAACGGAGAGACGGTGCTTCGTAGGTAAACCTGAGGCCGCGAATGGTGTCACGTTTCTCGTAAAGAGAAATTACGGCATCGGCCACGACGTCCATGTGGGCGTAAGTATAGACACGCCGCGGTATGGTGAGCCTGACTAGCTCTAGCTTGGGGTAGCGATGGTTGCCTAGCTCATCACGCCCGGCAGAGATGATACCCCGCTCCATGCTGCGCACGCCAGACTCTAGGTAGAGGTGAGCGGCGAGCGTCTGCGCCGGAAACTCATCTTGAGCAAGATGCGGCAAAAAGCGTTTAGCATCTAGATAGACTGCATGCCCGCCAATGGGCAGGACAATCGGTATGCCTGCTTCCTTTAGTCGCTCACCCAAGTAACGCACCTGCTCTACCCTGTGTTCAAGGTAGGGGTAGTCTATGGCTTCGTAAATTCCACGGGCCATAGCGGCCATGTCGCGCCCTGCCATGCCGCCATAGGAAGGCATGCCTTCGAAAACGACAACCAGTTC
Source organism: Bacillota bacterium (assembly GCA_018333655.1). Lineage (NCBI taxonomy): Bacteria > Bacillati > Bacillota > Bacillota bacterium. The sequence goes on from JAGXTJ010000008.1 coordinate 80,385, forward strand.
ACACGCCTTAACATAGAGATCATGCTCATTTAGGGCCAAAAAGCCACCGATGTTGACCAGACAATCTTTCTTACCGCTCATGGTGCAGCCATCAGCATAGCTCATCATCTCATTGACGATGTCCTTGATGCTCTTGTTGGCGTAGCCTAACTCGCGCCTCTTGATAAAGTAGGCGTTCTCCATGCAGCGGGTGGCATCCTGGAATATTTTAATGCCATGACGGAGCGAGAACTCGCGCACCTCACGCATATTCTGCATGCTGACAGGTTGACCACCCGCTAGATTGACGGTCGTCGCTAAGCAAATGTAGGGTATTTTCGCTGCGCCCACTTCACTTACTAACTTCTCTAGCTTGGCGATGTCAATATTGCCTTTAAAAGGATGGTCAATTTGCGAGTCATGGGCTTCATCAATAACGACATCCACAAATTTGCCACCATTAGCTTCTTGGTGGTAGCGCGTGGTGGTGAAGTACATATTGCCTGGCACATAGTCGCCCGGCTTTATCATGATGCGCGACAAGATGTTCTCGGCGCCGCGACCCTGATGGGTAGGCACCACGTACTTAAAGCCATAAACCTCTTGCACGGCCTTCTCTAGCTGAAAGAAATTCTTACTACCCGCATAGGCTTCATCGCCCTGCATCATGGCTCCCCACTGCGCGTCGCTCATGGCAGTGGTACCGCTGTCGGTGAGCAGATCTATGTAGACCTTCTCCGATTGGATGAGGAAGGTGTTGTACCCAGCGCGGATGATCTCTTCTTCCCTCTCTGCTTGACTGGTCATAGTTACCGGCTCGACGACTTTAATTCTGAATGGTTCGGGGGGATAGTTTCTCATAGTTAGCCTCCTCTGTGCTTAAATACACTTCGTATTCTACCATAAACTCGGGCCGTAGAGGCAAATTATGCGCATCCCAGGCGGAATGTCCCTCACGTTAGGTGCATTAAGACCGCTCGATGGCGCAATGTGCACCAGAAAGCCTCATGTTTCATTTTTGTGGCAATCGCCACAAAGATATGCGCATGCTGTATAATTTGCTTGTGCAGCTTTGTAAACAAAGGAGGGGAACAAGAGTGTTCGAGAAACTAAGCCACGACCGCCTACGCGCCCGCTGTTGCCTGGAGCAACTCAATTTCACGACCACGGAGGAAGTCGCGCCACTAGAAGGACTCATGGGCCAGGATCGCGCCGTGCAATCTCTCGCTTTCGGTTTGCGCATTAAAGACGAAGGATACAATGTCTACATCATGGGCATGACGGGAACGGGACGCAACAGCTACACCGCCTCCATAGTGAAAGAAGTAGCCGAGAAACTGCCCACCCCTGATGATTGGTGTTATGTATATGACTTTAAAAGGCCCGATCAACCCATGGCCCTTTCTTTCAAAGCAGGTGAGGGCACAACCTTTAAAGAATCTATGTCCTCGCTGATTGAAACGCTTAAGAAAGAGCTCCCCAAGGCCTTCGAGGACGATGCCTTTAAGTCCTCTCGCCAAGAAATAATACAAGGGTTTCAAGAGCAGAGCATCACTCTCATGGCGCAAATTGAGCAAGTCGCCAAAGAAAATCAGCTGCTCTTTAAGCCCTCTGGCAAAGGTTACATCACCGTGCCCATCATCGATGGCCAACCCGCCACTGAAGCAGTGGTGGCAGGCCTTGACGCAGGCGCCATGCGCGAGATTACGGAGCGAGTAGCCAAGTTCAGCGCTCGCGCCGAGGACATTTTTGCCGAGATCCGTGCCCGTGAGGAAGAGGCCCAGGAGAAACTACTTAAGCTTGAGCACCAGACTGCTCTAGCGGTGCTAGGGCCGCTAGTACAAGCGCTGCAGAACCTTTTCGGTGGCAATCAGGCGGCACAGGCCTATTTTGAAGACCTACAGAGCGATATCCTAAAACATATCAAGAATTTCTGGCCCGAAGAAGATGCCCCACAGAACCCGCTCGCCAACCTGCAGCAGGGCGTCAAAGAAGCATGGGATATGAAGTACAAAGTCAACTTAGTGGTGGACAATAAGGATACTAAAGGTGCGCCCGTTGTTCGCGAACCACATGCCGCCTACTACAATCTAATGGGTATGATTGAGATGCAGCACAACATGGGTGTCTTGACCACTGACTTTACACGCATCAAGGCGGGAGCAATCCATCGCGCTAATGGCGGTTTTCTGATCTTGGAAGCCGAGGACCTCTTTAGCAATGCGCTATCCTGGAAGGCCCTAAAGCGAGCCCTTAAGCATCGTATAACTCAGATTGAAAATGTGCCTTCTGCTAGCACCGTGATTACCGGCCTCAAACCCGCGGGTATCCCCCTCAATGTGAAAGTGCTCATAATTGGCAGTTACGAGATCTACCGAGTACTCTACCAGTACGAGGAGGACTTCAAGAAGCTCTTTAAGGTCAAAGTTGACTTTGAAACCGAGATGACACGTAAAGACGACTATATCTACAAGATGGCGGCCTTCATCTCGAAACACTGCCAAGTTAAGGGTTTGCGCCATTTCACACGCCATGCGGTGTCTGCAGTTGTCGATTACAGCTCGCGCCTAGCGGACAATCAAGGCAAGTTAAGCACCAGGTTTAACGACATTGTCGAGCTGCTTGCTGAGGCCAACATCTGGGCAGATATCGCCGGCTCCTCGGTCGTTCATGACGAGCATGTGGAGAAAGCCCTTGAACAAAAACGCTATCGTTCCGACAAGTACGAACAGAAAATCCATGAGCTCATCGAGGAGGGTACCTACCTTATCTCTACCGAAGGGCATGAGGTGGGGCAGATTAATGGTCTGGCTGTCTACAATTTAGGAGACTACTCTTTTGGGCGCCCCTCCCGTATCACCGTCAATACTTTCGCCGGCAAGAGCGGCGTCATTAATATCGAGAAAGAAGCCCAGATGAGCGGCCCCTCGCACAACAAAGGGGTGCATATCCTGAGTGGCTACCTCGGCAAGATGTTTGCCCAGAAATTCCCTCTGACTTTGACGGCCACCCTGTGCTTTGAACAATCCTACGACGGCATCGATGGCGACAGCGCCTCGAGCACGGAATTGTACGCTCTACTCTCCAGCCTGTCCGACATCCCCCTTGATCAGGGCATTGCCGTCACCGGCTCCGTTAACCAAAAAGGCGAGATTCAGCCCATCGGAGGGGCCAACGAAAAAATCGAGGGCTTCTTCCGGGTGGCCAAGCGCAAAGGACTGACGGGCAAGCAAGGTGTGCTCATCCCCCATACTAATGTCAAGAATCTCATGCTAGACAGCGAAGTTATCTCCGCCGTGGCCGCAGGCACCTTTCATATCTGGTCGGCTAGCACCATCGAGCAGGGCATTGAACTATTAACGGGAGTCCCTGCGGGGGTGCCTGATGCCGAAGGGGCTTTCCCTGTTGGCACCGTTTTCCACAAAGTGGCCACTCGCTTAGAACGCTACTACCTAGAGTCGCTAAAGGACAGCCCGCGACAAAACTAACTGCCGGCACCCAGAACAGTCCCCTAAGCCCTGTGCTTGGGGACTGTTGCTATGTAATGTACTGACAGCAAGTTGTCAAATGCAGCAGCTTTTCTTCATCGACGATAACCCCAAGCCCTGGCTCCTCTGAAAAAACGACCGTACCTTGGTCATACTTAAAATTGCCTATGTCTTCCGCAAAGTAGCGCGGCCCCACCATTTCGCTCGCCCTAACCACGGCTAGGGCGCGGTGGATATGTGCGCCGGCGAAGCTGGCGATAGAAGACTCCAGCATAGAGCCAATTTGCACCTTAATGCCTGCCGCCTCTGCCAAGGCAGCCATCTTAAGAGCCGGCATAATGCCGCCGCACTTCATGAGCTTGATATTAACCCAGTCCATGCCCCCTTGCTTCGCGATGAATAGCAAGTCGCGCAAGTCACGCACGCCCTCATCAATCATAATCGGCAGGGGTGAATGCTCGCGCACCCTGCGCAGACCCTCGTAGTCATGGTGCTTGACCGGCTGCTCGATGAGTTCGATGTCATAGGGTTCTATGGCGCGAATAGCCTTGAGGGCCATATCCCAACTACCCCAGCCCTGATTGGCATCCACCTTAATGATGGCCTCTGGCCCCAAAAACTCTCGCGCGATAGCCACACGCCTAGTGTCTAGGTCCACTCGGCCGCCTAATTTAAGCTTAAAGTGCTCATAACCCTCACTAACATAGGGCGCTAAGCTTTCTCTGAGTTGTTCTGGTAGCGAAATACCGATGACAGCCGGCGCTTTAACAAGGTTAGTGTCTCCGCCTAGTAGTTCGTAGAGTGGCTGCCCCGCAACCTGGCCTAGGATATCGAACAAGGCGATGTCGATGGCGGCTTTAGCAGCATAGGCGCCATTTATAGCTGCCCCAACCCGCGCATGCCAGGCCTCGATATTACTTGCTTTCTCGCCAATTAAAGCCGGCAAGAGCACCCGAGATAGTGTCGCGTAGACACCATCAATTGTTTCCCCCGTCACACCCTCATCCGGCACACTCTCTCCCCAGCCGACGACGCCCTCATCAGTCGTTAACTTTACGATGACAGAGGGCATAGAAGTCCAAGTGTTGTAGGCAATGACAAAGGGAGTTCGCAGCGGCAAATTAATTCGTCTGATTTCCGCACGGACTATTTTCATGGCTCACCCTCCTCTCCATGTAGAGTCTGTCCTGGCCGGGACCATAGCAGTCACGCTCTAACCTCACCTCAGCAAAACCTAATTTCTGGTAGAGCTTGCGGGCCGGGTTCGTTGGCGCCACAGTGAGAAGCTGTGTCCTCATGCCCAAGGCTACCATCGCTTGCATCAATACCTCAGTCAGCATCTGCCCAATACCTTGCCCATGGAAGGCCGGGATAACGGCCACGGTGAGTAGCCAGCCTAAGGCCGCGTCACTTCCGTCCCTCGCGCCAAGACTGTAGCCAACCACTACCTCGTCACTTACGGCCACGAAGCAGGTCTGCGGATAAAGTAGCGGCGCCATTTTAAGAAAGTAAGGACTATACCCGTCGCCAAGAAAGGCGGCCTCCTCTACCGCGAGCAAGGCTGTGAAATCATCAGGTACAACCTTTCTGATGTGAAGACTCATCGTCTGACCTCCCGCTCTAATAACGCCACCACTTTGGCGTCGATTATGCCTTTATTATATAATATCCCCAAGGGATACGACAGCAAGGAGCTAGAAACCGTCCCCGCTGTTGCTTGCTTCTCGCTTCTCGCCTCTTGCTTCTTTATTTCCTGTTTCTTGTATCCTGCTTCTTGTTTCCTGCTTCTTGTTTCCTGCTTCTTGTATCCTGTTTCTTGTATTGGAGGAATTAAATTGAAGATGACACAACCTGCTTGCGGCTTAGTGTACGACAGGGCCTTTCTCGCGCATAGCCTTGCGCAGCACCCAGAGGGGAAAGAGCGTCTAGAGCATATTCTTGCTGTTTTGCAGGAGTCGGGTCACTTAGCTAGGCTTCCCCGGCTAACGCCGCGCTACGCGACAACGCAAGAAATCGCCACCGTACATACCGCTCCCTATATTCGCTCGGTGGAAGTCGCCTGCCAAAGCGGCGAACACTACCTCGACCCGGACACCTACATCGTGCCCGAGTCATACGAGGTCGCTCTTTTAGCCGCGGGCAGTGCACTGATAGGCCTTGCGGCCATTATGGAGGGCGCGCTGCAAAAGGTTTTTGTCCTCTGCCGTCCCCCAGGTCATCATGCCGAATACGACAGAGCAATGGGCTTCTGCCTTTTCAACAATGTAGCCATTGCTGCCCGCGTCGCCCTAGACAAGTACGGCCTTAAGCGCATCGCCATTATCGATTGGGATGCTCATCATGGCAACGGCACACAGAACACTTTCTATACTGACCCTAGCGTGCTCGTCATTTCTCTCCACCACAGCCCGGGGTATCCCGGTACTGGCCACCTTAACGAAGTAGGCCGCGGACAGGGGCGCGGGTATAACATCAATATCCCTCTGCCTGGGGGCTGCCACGACGCCGACTACGCACTGTTTTTTGACCGCGTCATCATTCCCGTGCTCGATGCCTACCAGCCCGAGTTAATTATTATTTCAGCTGGCCAAGACGCCTACCACAAAGACCCCTTGGGCGGCATGCAAGTAACATGGCAGGGCTTTGACTACATGGCGAGAGCGCTGACACGCGTTGCCAAGCACTGTGCGCAGGGCCGCATGTTGCTCTGCCTTGAAGGCGGCTACCATCTCAACGGGGCAGCACAGGCAGTCCGCTACATTATTGACGCGCTACTGGAGCACCCCGATATGCCGCCAAGTGAGCTGCCACCCGCAATGCTAAATCACGGGTCAAAGGGCCTCTTAGCGCAGGTAATCGCCTTGCAGGGCGAGTACTGGCCGCTTAGCAACACAACTTCCAACTAGCCAATTAGTAGCGCCAACGAGACCTAGCTATGCGAATTGAGGTAGTCAGCCAGAGAGATAAACATCCCTTTCTCTGGCACCGCAAAATAAGGTTGTCGCGTAAAGGTAGTGTACTCAATCCGCCTGAGATAGGCAGACAAGATCCAGATAGACATGAGCAGAGCAATTAAGGCGGATAAAAACAAGCCGAGCCCCAAGTAAGCCGAGCCTAGGGGTATAAATGCGGCGGTCAAAACAAGATTGGCCACGAAGAACACCGCTGCAACCAGTAAGGCCTCTAATCGTGCTTCGAAGTATAGCAGCATGAGGAGCACTACAAGCATTATCGCATTACATATCGCAGCAAGCGCAGTTATGCGAAAGACGTCTACGAGCAGCACCGAAAACCCGAGCGCTACAAATAGGGAATTGGACAGCACCAAGACTGTGAAGGTGATGAGTACTTGTCGTTCCAGCAAGTAGACAATGTGGCGGTAAGCGAGCTGGACCATGACCTGTCTTGCAGCCACTATTTCCGCAAGGCTAGCCCCACCACGTATCGCCTGAAAGTAAGTCTTGAATTTATCGTAAAACTCAGTCTCGACGTATACCAAAAACAGGACAGAAGTCGGAATAATTGTCAAGTAAGCAAGAAATTTAGCATGATCATAATGGAGAGCAAAGCGATAGGTGCCATAGATAAGGCCGCCGTACTCCGAATTCCAGATCAAGATGGTGTCAATCCAAGTGGCCAAGGTGTAAAAGAGCCCTATAAAGAATAGACTGCCCACTTTGTTCAGGTACCTGAGAAAATCAAATTCGTAGTTGTTGCCAAAAGTAAAGATTACCAAGAAGGTACGCACCAGCAGTAACAGAGTTACCGCTAAACCCACCACGTAGGCCAAGAGCATGTTGCTAGCGTAAAGATGCAGAGGAAAGTGAATCGGCTTGGCAAACAACAAGAAACTGAGGGCCACTGTTACCACTCCACCCCATATGAAGGACCGAGCTATTGCAAGGTAGTCTTTGGCCGCACTCATGTATACCATAAGAATCCATGTCAAGGTCAAGATCAGAAATAGTGACGCCGCCATGAAAATATAGTAGCTCGGCAGAGGCGTCCGGAGGTAGAAAATAGCCTGCGCCACAAAGGCCAACGTGAAAACAATCTTGCTGACACCCATGAGAGAAGGCTTAATATAGTCGTACTCCTTATGGAATAATCTGTCTGCTATATAGCGCGTGGCGACAAATTGCCATGGCGCTGTTATAATTTGGCTGAAAATAAAGCTATACACTATGGTGCTCATAAACAATAATCTATCGGAGGGTGCCATAATGTAGCGTTCAGCCACTAGCAAAAGAATGTTGACGACCAGTACAGCCGACAGCCAAGGGCCGGCGGCCACGAGGGAAGAAAAGGCATAGGCCCTAAATCTGTCGCTAAACGTGTCCTTGTAAAACAATCTCTTCAGTGTAAAACCAATTCCAGCCATCTTATATTCCTCCTGCGACCAATTTAACAGTGCAAGGGCATCCTGCAAGAGCAGATCTCTGTCTATATGCCGAAACTCTCGTAAGCTTGTCGGTAACTGTTGATGAATTGTTCTTGATTGTAAAACTGCTCCACCCTTTGCCGCGCGTTACTACCCATCTCTCTCCTTAAGGCATGATCAGTGAGCAGGCGAATGGTTGCTTGAGCCGTATCTTCCGGTGAAACCTGAGGGACTATAATCCCTGCAGGGCCGATGCCTTCACCGGGCCGACCGAGCAAAAGTTCGCTGCAGGAGCCAACATCGGTGGCCACAAAGGGTAGTCCCGCAGCCATGCCCTCGAGCATAACAAGCGGTTGCGCCTCAGAGAGAGAGGTTAGAAGTAGCACATCAAGCCGCGGCAAGTAATCCCTTATGTCGACATGCCCGGTAAAGACTACTCTATCCGTGAGCAACAGTAAATCAACTAGCTGCTTGCATTCCAAGTAGTACGCCAAATCTTCTTCACCGCTGCCAATAATGAATAGTGTTGTGCCGGGGAGCTCGCTACTTATAATTTTGAAGGCGCGGATTAGTGTTTTGACATCTTTGATGGGAACTACACGCAAGACAGCTCCTATATTCTGCCTACTATCCCAGCTAGAGCGCTCAGCAAACCTTGTTGTATCGACTCCATTGGGAATCACCCTCGTCTGAGACGCCGGCGCACCTAGCTCCAACTGAATGTCGCGATTGCGATTAAACAGGGAAATTATCATGTCTGCGCTTTTGTACACCCCAGTGGACATGGCGTAGAAGTAGCTAATCCAGATTTTTTTGAAGTCCGGAGCGACCCAACTTGCGTTAATGATTTCTTCCTCCCGTTCACGCGCATAAATGCCGTGCTCAGTGAGAATTAAAGGCTTGGAGTACTTGAATTTATACACCAGACCCATTAGCCCCGCATAGCCAGTTGAAAGGGCATGATAGGCGTCTGCGCGCGGTCCCTGCTGCTGTATAAGCGTTAGTAGCGGCACATACATGGACACCAAAGACCAAAAGTGCCGATTAAAGTCCTTCGTGGCATGTCCGTCGCTGTAGGTACGAAGTAAGTACTCCCAAAAAAAATCGCTCTTCAGGAACTCGACCGAGGTGCCAACTTTCGCGATGTTTGCCAAAGTAGTAACGGCCAACTCCCAATTTGTATCGCTGCCAAAAGTCAGGAAACCCTCCACAGCCAGCCTCTCTTGGGTTGATAGTCGAATACTACGACCGCGCTTAGTTGGTGAGAGCAGCATGAAGTCTTCGAGAAATAAGGTGGTTAGCTCCGTAACATTACTCGGCGGTCGATACTTAAGCGAGGGGAGTGTTGAGCGGCTAGGCATGATGGAGATAATCTTAAATTTCTTTTCCGGCAAATGTGTCATCAACTGCTGCGTCCAACTGGACAATCCGCCCGTAGTATAGGGGTAGGACCCCTCCAAAATCAAAGCTACTTCCATGTTTTTCCCTCCCCTAGCCAATACTCCACCATCGGCTGGTAGTCCGTAGGCACAGACCAACCCGCCTCCCTAATATTACTGGCGACTTCTGCCACTTGCTTGAAATTGCCCTGCAAGAATTCTAGCCGCATTTGGACGAGCAGGGGAAAGGGTTGCAGAGGAAAGCTCGTAGCGATTTCCGGTAGGATCTGCCGGGCCTCGTCATACTTGGCCTGCTCCACTAAGGTGTTAAGCAGTTTCAGCGCCACCTCATAATTTTGTGGCCATAACTTTTTGCCTTCCCAGAGCAGGGACAAATATTCTTTGGCAAATTCGCGCCTGACTGCTAACGCCATAAGGCCAGAATGAATATAACGGTCATAAGCGTCAATTAGCGGGAGCAGTAATTCAGGGTCTCGCACTGCCTTCTCCTTTAGTCCCTGGATCTCCTTTTCGCAGCCATCGCTAAGAGCCGCCATCATGGCGGCAGCGTAATGACGCACCTCAGGGTCGGAGTCACGGAGAGCCTTGCTTAAAACCGCTACCTGATGGGGCAGATCCTGTTCCTTAGACCCAATAATAAAGTCTTTTTTGCGAGTGGGGCTGGTCAAGTGCATGACATCCTGACCCGTCAAGGTATTAATGTCTGTCTGTACATCGCCAGCACTGAGCGGTCGAAGGCCTTGTGCCAGCTGTAAAGCTTCGATGTATTTCTGGTATTCACGCAATTGCTCGCTCTCGCTAGCTCTGCGTCTGTTCCAGTGCATAGCCCAGCAAAGAAGCAGCGGACCGATGCCCGGCCATAAAAAGGCCATGTAGAGCAGGGCCGAAACGACCGATAGTTTGGCTACCGCGGATAACCACCAAATTATTGCCACCATCGCTCCATTGATGGCGAACAGAAAAAATGGCGATATGCGTTGCCAATATAGAGCCTGGACTAGGGCCGATAAGCTCACCAAAACACATACTGCTGCTACACAGTAATAGATGATTTTCACACAAACCACCTACCTCGTCAAAATTCGCACTTGCCCAGCAAGTCCTTGGATGAGATAGATATTGTTCTCCTGACAAAAGAGTTGAAATGTGCCGCCTTCGACGCGCAGTATGCTCTGCCCCTTGAGCCTGAGGAAATGATACACCGGGGTCACTTCTCTACTGTAGTTGATGGTGATCTCTCCCGGACGAGAGTTAGTGTAAACACCCAAATTCTCCGTCTTAACAAAGTAAGCGTAGGCCTCCGTCAAGGTCATAGGCCTGAGAAAGGGGAAGAGGCGGCGTATATCAGCAAACAAGGAGTTAATTTGGCGATCCATCGCCTCCCAGGACAAGCCGCGGGATCGAACCTCGTCGAGTACATCGTCAGGGTGAACAAAATGATGCACCAAGCCATAGTGCGCCACGGCATTGTAGAGGGCCCAACGCACATTGTCATCGGGGAGGTACCCAGCAGAAAAGCGCGGAAAACTTACTACTTCGGGCACATAAGGATCGCGCCCGAACTCTTGCAGCAGGAGCCCAAGTTCGGGCTCACCGGTGTAAAGTCCGGCAAACACCCTGATATCAGGGAAAACGCTCTTTACAGCCAATCTACCCTCGCGCGAAACAATATTGGAGGGCGGCACGTAACTAAAGATGCGTAGCTCACCGTATAGCTCCCTGATGACCTGCGCTAACATGCGCAGACCCTCTTCCATCGTCTGCTGTGAGTCCCAGGGCGTGTAGCCGTAATCAGCAAACGACATTTGCCCTTCTAAAGCTAAGGATTGATGGTTGTAGCCATGTATGCCAAGCTCACCACCCGACTCCAGCAACCTGCGACCAAAGTACGCCCATTGCTGCTTAGTTACATCATAAGGTAGGTCTAAGGGGCTCTTAGTGTCGGAGTTAAAGGTTAACATCCCGAGTCCCGTCAACTTCAAATTAAAGCGCCGAGCGAAATTGTAAGTGTCTGGCCACCATACTTGGCGCATAAATTCAGGCGTGGTCATAAAGTAATCCTTAAATATTCTGTCATGCCGACCAAGGCTAGTAGGGGCAGGAAAATCATCGATGTTGACGATGATGCCGTTAAATATGGTGGTCAGGAAGTGCTTGGGAAGGAAAGCTATGGACTGCAGGAGTAGGCCACGATTTTTTTTGGCTTGGAACATAGTGGAATTAACATACAGAACCTGCCCCTCGCCATAAATGGCCGTCCATATAAGTGGTCTGGCGTCGTCAGCAGTGGCTAGCAAAGTGACGTCTTCCCGCACTTCTACATCTAAAAGTGACTGCACGAAACCGGAAAGTGCCGTGGTATCAAGGCCCGGAAACATATGTGCGACCAAGTTTATACCAATGGCATCTTTCACTGAAAAACCACGATTTTGGGTTATCCCCACCACTGCATCAAGCGCGGGAATAGGGCTCCTTATTAAGAAAACGCTATTTCCGCCTCCATAGGTAAAATCAATAATGGCCCGGACAAGGTTGTCGTCGACAAGCAATTCCGTGGCTACCACTAGCAAGTCCACATTGCGCAGGGATAGAACCCTAGCGCTAGCCTCTTCGCTTTGCACATGAACATACTTGGCCTCTATCTTCGCCATCCGCAAAGTATGATACACGTTTTCCCGCAACAACTGTGAGCCCACATCTTCATCTGCATAGAGAACAATGACCTGCTCGTAGCTATCGGGCACAGGAAGTTCAGACGGCAGCGCACTCGTGTCCACTGCTAGTGCTTGCCCTTCTGCTACCCAACTGATCCAAAACATATCAGCTGTGCGCGCTAGTTGCACAGCTAGCCCGGCTACTATCACCATAACGATAAGAAAGGCCAGCTTCCTAAACATGGCAACTCTCTACCGTCAGATCAGTTATCGGGTGAAGCGCGCCGGCAATCCTTGCTACAATCTTTTCTAAGACCTCACACGAAGTGATAGGAAAAAGAATATGCAGTTCGTTGTTTAAAACATCAAAGCCCACCGCGTCAACCTGTCTGATCAAACCTTGCAACTTCACACTCAACTGCTCTAAGGAGTGACTACCAACTGGCACACGTACTAGCCCAAAAGGCAGGCCAAATTTGCTGAAACGCAGCTTTTCTTCTTCGACGCGAAAAGTAAAATTCTCCCAATTTCTAATGATGGTATTCGGGAGGTACGCATCCTTTTCGACAATATGCTCTATTTCTAAAGCCCGCGTCAGCGCTTTAGAAATCCATTCGACAATTATCTTAAAGAGATTGTAGGAGTACTCGGTCACCATGGTGATATCTGCCTCTTCTACGTTGATAACGGCAATGGCCTTGCCGTCTTTTAAGATGGGCGCCGACAAGAGAGGGTCTGTCGCCGCACTGTCGCCCGTAACTTTGACCACCTTCAGTTCCTGGACGACATCCCTCAAGTAGGCGTGCTCATCAACTCGCAACGAAACTTGCATCCGCTCGTTGTCCCCCATGTGAACCTTAAGACGCAAGTAGCGCGAGTCTGTATCTACCAAGTAGATGCCCACCGATTTAACTTTAAGGAATCTCGCCAGCAACGTCATAATTTCGGTGTAAACTCGCTCAGAGTGCAAGGAATCGAGCGCTGTAGCTACTTCATACAAAGAAAGAATGCTGTCTTCAGCCCCGATAATCTGCTTCTTCAGTTCTGCCGCCACAAATTGTGACTTACGCTCAGCCTCGCTCAAATCTGTCAAGGCATTTTTTGTCTCGAAGAGCTCGTCTTGCAGCCTGTCAATCATAAAATCGGCCCTGTCTTTAGAGCTCCCCAGAATTACAGCTGCCAGGAAGAACATCAAAATAAACTTGTAGTGACTCCACTCCAAGACAAAGAGAACGAGGTCTCTCCCTAGGAGATGGTAGGCGTAGACAAAAGTCGCGCTAGCGAAAACTGCACTCAAAATCCCTAGATAGTTCCCATAGCGAAGCGACATCAAGGATACAAGAATTAAGAGCGGGTGAATATTCATAGTAATAAATGCTGCCCGCAAGGGGTTAAAGTGAAAAAACAGCAAGAAGATAGCCGCATTTAAGACGATGTTCTCCGCTATACAGTACCATAGGCGATCTCTACGCTCACTGCGATAGGCCCTGCTATTCCACTCCAGCGCCCTCATAAATGACTGCCTCCCATCATAAAGTCCTCTACTACTTTCCTATAGATGGAAAGTGCGACCTTTACTAAATAGTAACACATACTTGCAATTTTGTGTACCACCATAATCCGGTTAAGATGAATGCTATGAATAATATACGCGTTTTCTGGACTCTTATCTAGTTAGCTTGGCGCACTGCAGTGAAGGCCTCCCCGCATTATAGTCTCGCAGCGGAGACAAATGTGCGGGAAGGCCTTTTCTCTTATAAATCAATCCCTTACCCAGCCGCCATCTAGCCTTGGCAGGGTAAGGCCTGCCGCGCTACATACTCGCCGCTAACCTTGTAAGCACAGAACTGCCCGCACATGGTACAACAGTTTTCACCCTGCGGGTTTTTCTCTTGCCGCAGCCGTCTCGCCAGCGCGGGGTCAATAGCGAGCATAATCTGCGCCTCCCAGTCGAGAGCTTTGCGGGCCGTGGCCATTTTGTCATCCCATTCTTTGGCCCGCGAGACACCCTTAGCGATGTCGGCGGCATGTGCGGCGATGCGCGCGGCCATGACACCGGCATGCACATCGTCTAGACTGGGCAAGCCTAGATGCTCCGCAGGGGTGACGTAGCAGAGAAAGTCGGCACCATGCGAGGCGGCCAAGGCCCCGCCGATAGCCGCGACAATATGGTCATAACCTGGAGCGATATCCGTCACCAGCGGGCCAAGGACATAAAAGGGAGCGTCATGACAGAGCAGTTTCGCCAATTTGACATTACTCTCTACTTGGTCTAAGGGCACATGGCCAGGGCCTTCTACCAGTACTTGCACCCCCGCGTGACGTGCGCGTTTAACCAAGCTGCCTAAGTTTATCAATTCGGCGACTTGGGCGGCGTCCGTGGCATCGGCTAGACAGCCCGGGCGCAGTCCGTCCCCTAGACTAAGGGTGACGTCGTACTGCCGCGCTAGGTCGAGCAAGCGGTCAAACTCCGCAAACAGCGGGTTTTGCCGACCATTGTGCATCATCCAGGCTGCCAAGAATGAGCCCCCGCGCGAAACAATATCTAAAAGCCGCCCCGTAGCCAGCAGCGTGTCCACCACTTCTTGTGTAACGCCGCAGTGCACCGTAATAAAGTCGGCCCCATCTCGGCAATGCTCTGCAATGGCGGCAAAGAAGTCCTCGCTCGTAATTTCGCCTAGGCCTTTCCCCTCTTTTTGCGCTTCAACCATGACTTGGTACACGGGAACGGTGCCCACCATCACCGTACTAGCGGCAATGATTTCTCGGCGTACCATAGCGATATCGCCGCCGGTGCTTAAATCCATGACCGCATGCGCCCCCGCCGCAATAGCCGCGCCTAGTTTAGCGAGCTCTGGCGTTGCGTGGGGATAAGCCTCTGATGTACCGATATTCGCGTTGACTTTGGTCGTCAAACCTTTACCTACGGCCATGGGCGTGAGGTGGGGGTGATTTTTATTGGCAGGTAGGACCACTTCTCCAGAAGCGATCCGCCCCCGCAATTCTTCGCCAGTAATCCCCTCTAGCGCTGCGGCCAGTTCCATTTCTCGCGTTACGATGCCTTGACGAGCCCATTCTAACTGAGTCAATTTACTTCCTCCTTATCTGCCCACACTTGCCTAAGCCCTAGGGCAGCCCCTCTAATGTCTCTTGCGCCGAGGATAGCCTTAGCGACACAGATGCCATCTGCACCTGTATCTCGCACCTGCGGCGCATTCGCCGCGGTGATACCCCCTATGGCCACCACCGGAATCAACAGCGCTTGCTTAATGACCCGTAACTGCAAGAGTGAAACGCTGCGTACATTTTCTTTGGTGGTCGTCGGAAACATGGCCCCTACCCCAATGTAGTCCGCACCCTGCCGCTCTGCCTGTAGAGCTTCGTCAAAGTTAGCTGCGGATATACCGAGCAGCTTACCCGCACCGAGCACCTCTCGCGCGGCTCTCGCTGGCAGGTCGTCTTGCCCAAGATGCACCCCGTCCGCATCCACCGCTAGGGCGATATCTAGCCGATCGTTGATGATGAGGGGTACGCGTCGTGCCCGAGTCAAGGCACTAAGAGCCAGAGCGAGTTCATAAAAGTTACGCCCACAAAGGCTTTTTTCTCTGAGCTGAACCATGGTGACGCCACCGTCTATCGCCTCGCCCACAGAGGACAAAAAATCCCTACCTGCCAGTAGCCCCGTATCGGTCACGAGGTAGAGTGTGCAGTCGAAGGCCTTATCTCTGCGCATGAATTTTGGCCCCGCTTTGTAAGTCGGTATGGGTGAATTTGCCGACATAGTCAATAATATGTGTTCTATACGACCCCAAATTGCTTAAACCACTTTCTCGCGCGGCATACTCACCCGCCAGCCCCATACTGACCAAGGCTGCGGCTGTGGCGAGCAGGTAATCGTCTGTTACTCCAACGGCAGCCCCCACGAGAGCTGAAGCCATGCAGCCCGTGCCGGTAATCTTCGCCATCAACGGGTGGCCATTGCTGCACACCAATGTAGTGCGCCCATCAGTGATAATGTCATGTTCCCCCGTGATGGCCACCACACATTGCTCTGACACTGCCAAGGCACTGCCAAACAGAAGCGTGCCGCTTTGCACACCCCCCGCATCTACCCCCCGTGTTACCGCCTCTTCCCCTGCTAGAACAGCAATTTCCGAGGCATTGCCGCGAATGACAGCCAGTTTTACCTGCGACATAATTTCTTGGGCTGTCTTAGTGCGCAAAGTAGTCGCACCTACTCCTACTGGATCTAGCACCACGGGGATACCACGCTCATTGGCTGCTCGGCCTGCCAAGAGCATGGCCGCGACAGTGCGTGAGTTTAAAGTGCCAATATTGAGGACCAGCGCGGAGGCTATACCTACCATCTCCTGCACTTCCTCGAGGTCATCTGCCATAACAGGTGCCCCGCCGTAGGCGAGAACAATGTTGGCACAGTCATTGACGCTGACATAGTTAGTGATCTGATGTACTAGTGGTCTCTGCCCCCGCACTTTGGCTACGATTTCTGCCAGACGGCAAACTACTTCCATGGGTCACTCCTCCTCAACCTTGGGTGAAATGTTAAGCCCGGCTCGCTCATACAGCTCATAGAAATGATGAGTGGGCCCGACGCCTTTCCCTAGCGGGAATGCATGCTCTATGGCCACAGAAATATAGGCCTTAGCTAGTCTAACAGCCTCTCGAAGCGTGGCCCCCCTCGCTAACTGCGCCGCGATAGCGGCGGAGAGCGTGCAACCTGTGCCATGAGTATGCACTGTAGCTAGGCGGGTGGAAGTAAAGTGGCTTACCCTCTCGCCATCGTAGAGTACATCGACGGCCTCGCCGACTAAATGTCCCCCCTTAACTAAGGCCGCGCGCGCACCACGGGCCACAAGGTGTCGCGCCGCCTGTTCCATCTCGTCCAAGGTGGCAATAGGGCGGCCGGCAATGGCCTCGGCCTCCGGAATATTGGGCGTCACCAGGTCGGCGAGCGGCAGGAGCAGAGCAACTAACGCTTCCTTGGCCTCGCTCTGCAACAACTGATACCCGCTCTTAGAGATCATCACCGGGTCTATAACTAAGTTCACGGGGCCATACCTTGGCAGGGCGTCCGCCAAAGCGATGATCGTCTCGCGACGTGAAACCATGCCGATTTTCACAGCATGCACTGGGATGTCGGAATAGATGGCGTCAAGTTGTGCCAAGATCAGCGAGGGGGCAATATCTTGCACTGCGAAAACCCCGCAAGTGTTTTGCGCCGTCACAGCGGTGAGCACACTCATGCCATAAACGCCCTGCGCGGCAAAGGTCTTAAGATCAGCCTGGATGCCCGCCCCACCACTAGAGTCTGAGCCGGCGATAGTGAGAGCGGTGCGCATCATGCCCGACCACTTAAGCCGAATTTTTTAAATACACTCATCTTGAGAGCCGAGAGCAAAGCGTAGCCCGTCGCACCACCGAGCAGGCTGCTCAGCAAAAAAGGCACCACAAATACAAGGGCGGCAACATCCCTGCCGAGCAGGATTTTGGCCACGGGGAAAGCGACGAGAGCGCCGAGTACACCAGTGCCGAAGACCTCTCCTAACACCGCTTTACCAGCACACTTCGTCCGCTGGTAAACTAAGGCCGCCACGAATGCGCCGATCATGCTACCGGGGAAGGCTAGTAGCGACCCTGTGCCGAGTAGATTGCGCAAAAGCGACACCGTAAAGGCTGTAAGAACGCCATGTACGGGGCCGAGCAGCACTGCCGCCACCACATTGATGGCGTGTTGCACCGGGAATAGCCTTGCCCCCGCGAAGGGGATAACTACCCCTGTGGCCGCCACAGTGCCTACCGCAGCCAGTACTGCAGCTAGGGTGAGCTTTTTAAGATCCATCTCGTTTCCTCCTTTTCTTTGGCAAGCAAATAGACGAGCAAGGCGGAAGGCCGTGCTCGTCAAAAAAGCAGTTCATGCACTTCCCTACGCTGGCATTACCCAGATCAGGTTAAAGGGTCAAAGAACTCCTAGGTTCTTTATCTCAGCCGGCCTCTCCAGCTCCCCTGCTCACTATTCACTTGTCTCCTAGCTACTTATACTAAGGTAAACTGACGCGAAACACAAGCACAACTCTACCCGGCAATTCGCCCACGTTAGCCCCTGGCGACAACGGGCTCTTAGACTCCTTCTGTCGGCTTTGCTTTGGCCGGAACCGGCGCAGATTTTTTCGCCGGCATGGTGTAGCGGTTGATGAGTGGTACCGCGGCGTTAAGGCCTAGGATAGCAAAAGTGGTGCCTTCCGGTAGGGGACTAAAGAAGCGCATGGCCATTATCCCCACTCCTATGGCAGCCCCAAAAGCCCATCTCCCTACCTGGGTGCGCGGGGAAGTCACCGGGTCAGTAGCCATAAAGAAAAGCCCGAGGAGCAAGCTGCCGGATAAGAGGTGAAACAAGGGGTTTTGCCCTGCCACTACAGACAACGCTGCCACGGCTAGCGCGCCACCAGCGGGAATGCGCCAGTTGGCGAACTTCTTATGGTGTAGCCAAGCAAAGCCAAGGAGTAACGCTACTACCGAGGTCTCACCTATGGAGCCTGCCACTTGCCCGGTAAATAAATCTACGAGTGACGCCATCGCGCCGTCTGCCCGGAAAATCTGCAAGGGAGTGGCTGTCGTCACTAAGTCTACCGGAGCAAGCCATGGCCGCATTGTGCCAGGAAAGGCTAGGACGATGAAAAGGCGCCCGAGCAGAGCGGGATTAAAAAGATTCTTGCCAAAACCACCCCAAAGCAGTTTGCCAACAACTACGGCGAAGACGGAGCCGACTATGGCAATATAGAGTGGTAAAGAAGGAGAGAGACTAAGACCAAAAAGTAGCCCCGTGACCACGGCACTGAGATCCTTGATTTTTAGGGGCTGCTTACGCGCTGTTTGCCACAAGGCCTCCGTGGCTACGGCCGCTCCGACGCTAACAACTAAGAGAAACAAAGCGGGCCACCGAAAAAACCACAGGGCCGCTAAAGTCACTGGTACCAAGGCGGTAAGCATCTCGCGCATCATCTTCATCTAAGAGTTCCCCCATATCATCATCAAGCTCTCTATCTATTATAGGAAAAGTAATTATTATTGGCAAGTGATCCTTCTTTGTGCCCACAGACATGTCGTCAATTTAATAATATGTTACTAGGAGATCTACTCCTCGGAGGAGAACTGATATCTACATAGCCAATCTTTGGAGAAAGGATGATTCAATGAACATCATAATTGGCGGAGCAGCTGGACAGGGTATGGACACCATTGCGGAACTGCTCGGCAAGTCCTTAGCGCGTGTAGGAAGAGGTGTCTTGCTAACCAAGGATTATATGTCCCGGGTAAGGGGTGGTCATAACTTTTCCACTCTCGCTATCGGGTCAGCCACACCATGGGTAACGCCCGAAACTGCCGATCTCTTAATCGCCCTTAATGAAGAGACCTATGCCCAGCACGCCCACAAGTTAGAACCTACGGGCATGGTGGTCTATGACCCCGCACTCTTTGCCCTCGTAGATGGCGACCAGCGTGGCTTACCCATCGCCTTGGGGGCCATAGCGCGTCAAAGCGGGGGGCCCTTAACCGTGAGTGCGGTGGCCACGGGCGCAGTGCTGGCCCTGCTCGAGTGCGATTTGCTGACAACAGAAGCCCTGCTCCAAGAAAAATTCTCGCCAGAGTTAGCAGCGCAAAATTTATCTGCTCTGCAGGAGGGCTTCGACGCTATGCAAAAGGCCACAGAGATGCGGTTGGCCTTGCCCGCCATAGCCACGAACGCCACGCAAATCTTTCTTGATGGCAACCAGGCCCTTGGTATGTCGGCGCTTGGTAGCGGCTGCCGTTTCCTTTCGGCCTACCCCATGACACCCGCCACCGGGGTCATGACCTACCTCGCCGCGAAACAGGGGCAGTTTGAGGTCGTAGTTGAACAAGCCGAAGATGAAATCGCCGCCATTAATATGGCGCTAGGCGCGTCTTACGCTGGCGTGCGCTCCATGACCACTACCTCAGGCGGCGGCTTTGCGCTGATGGTTGAGGGGCTTTCTCTCGCGGGCATGACCGAAACACCAATCGTAATTGTGCTCGCCATGCGGCCAGGTCCCGCAACGGGGCTACCGACTCGCACCGAGCAAGGCGACCTTAATTTCGCCATTTTTGGTGGGCACGGCGAGTTTCCGCGTGCGGTACTTTCCGCCACCCATTTAGAAGACGCTTTTTACCGGCTCAACAAGGCTTTTCACCTGGCTGATAAATACCAAATTCCGGTGATATTTCTCTCTGACCAACAGTTCGCCGATACCGCCCGCGCCGTTACGCCCTTTGACTTCTCGCGGCTAGTTTACGACCAACACTTGGCCACAGCTAGTACAGCCGCCCTACCCTATCAGCGCTACCGCCTAACGGAAGACGGTCTTTCACCGCGCGCCATTCCGGGGCAGTTTGCCGGCGAGGTGGTGCTCGCTGACAGCGACGAACACGATGCCGACGGCCACATCATAGAGGACGCCGCCACCAGAAAGCTGATGATGGACAAGAGAATGCTGCGCATGACAGCGCTCGCGGAAGAAATGGACGAGCCAGAGTGGTACGGCGACCAACAGGCCGACATACTGCTCATCGGCTGGGGCTCCACTTATGGGGCATTGCGCGAGGCCGTAGACGCCCTGACTAGAGCCGGCAAACCCGCCTGCCTGCTCCACTTTGCCGATCTTTGGCCTTTGCCAACGGCAAGGGTGAGCGAACTCTTGCCTAAAGCTAGATTAAGCTTCTGCGTAGAGAACAATGCCACAGGTCAGTTGGCAGCACTAATTAGTCTAGAAACAGGGCTGCGAATGACCCACCAAATTCTGAAGTACGATGGGCGCCCCTTTAGTGCAGCAGAAATTGTCCGGGAGGTGTGGCATAATGCCTAAGGCTGCAGATTATCTGAGTAAAGAAACGGCTTGGTGCCCGGGCTGCGGCAATTTCGCCATTAGACAGGCAGTGGCCGAAGTCCTGGCCGAAATGAACTTAGCACCTCATGAAGTACTAATGTGCTCTGGCATCGGCCAGGCCGCAAAAATGCCCCAGTATCTCAGGGTTAACGGCTTTAATGGACTGCACGGCCGCGCTTTGCCGCCCGCAGTCGGCGCGCGTGTGGCGAACACGACCTTGACCGTAATTGTGGAGTCAGGTGATGGCGATACCTACGGAGAAGGCGGAAACCACTTTATACACAACATTCGCCGCAACCCCCACCTAGCACATTTTGTGCACGACAATCAAGTATACGGCCTGACCAAGGGGCAGGCCAGCCCGACCAGTGAAGTTGGCATGAAAACTAATGTGCAGACGGCGGGCGTATACCTGCCGCCCTTTAACCCCCTGGCGGTGGCCCTGACCATGGGTGCAGGCTTTGTGGCACGCGCCTTTGTGGGAGAGAAAGAGCACCTTAAAGCGACTATGCGGGCAGCTATTACTTTTCCTGGCTACGCCTTGGTAGACATCTTGCAGCCTTGCCCTACCTTCAATAAACTAAATACCTATGCTTGGTACAAGGAGAGGGTCTACTTCCCCACCAACCATGACCAAGGCGACTGGAACGCTGCCCTGACCCTAGCTCGGCAATGGGGCGACCGGATTCCGCTCGGCATCCTGTACAGTGTGCCGCGCCCCACCTTTGAAGAGCAGTTTCCTTTACTGGCCGGAGCCCCCTTAGCGCACCGTCCTTTTAACCCCCTCGACCTAGCCCATGTCCAAGACGAATTTAAGTAAGTAGCGGCTGGCACAGAGCACTTTGCGCAAAAAAAGAACGTTCCACCGCGAGGGGGAACGTTCTTTCGCTAGGCATACTTTTTCTTAAGAGTTTAGCCGCTTGCGCGCAGCATAGGTCCGCTTCCACGCATACATCGCTAGTGACGCCGCAATGACACCATAGGCGACAAAAGCGCGGAAGAACTCGCCTAGTTGTGCATCGCCGAGCAAGTTACGGCCCGCCATAGGCGATACCAAGAACAACGTGTGGAACAGAAGGAGGCCGGTGAGTGCCTGCCCCACAGTGGCCTTGGTGACAGTCGCGCCGCCGATGAGGAGTGCGGCAATGGCAAAAACGCCCACGGATTCATGGCTGCCATAGGTACTGAGATTGCCAAAGTTAGACAAGAGCAATGCATGCCCCCAAGCGGCCATAACGGTAGAAATAACCATGGCCACGAGCCTAGTGCGGTCAACATCAATGCCA
The DNA here is from genome assembly GCA_018333655.1 of Bacillota bacterium. NCBI lineage: Bacteria > Bacillati > Bacillota > Bacillota bacterium. Next base: position 102,494 of record JAGXTJ010000008.1, read on the forward strand.
GATACCTTGGCCACATGCTGGTCTTGGCCCACACTTCTAAAGTCTTGCCCGAGCTTAGTGCTACTGATAAAGCCCACAAAGGCACAACCTAGGCCAATGATAGCGAAGGTGACAAGGGGTATACTCACCATGGCAAATGAAGAGTCAGGCGAACGCGTCAGCAGTGAGGAGGCCGCGGCGAGTATGGCGCCGACCGCAAAGTACAACGCCCGAGGCGTCCTAGGGCGAGAACGGCCCCGTTGCCTAAAGTGCTCCCACAAGCCTATCGCGCCAAGCAGCCCCGCCAAGAGCGCCATAAAGCCCGCAAAGGTCATAGTGTAGATATTGTCGACAGCTTGCCGAATGATACCGAGGTCCACTGTGTTTAAAATGCCGATACCATGAGGCAAGAGCAACTTCGGGTTACGCAGCGGGATTACGGTGCCCACCATGACCATCAGCAGCAACATGTAGAGTCCGTTGGCAAAGAAACCGGCCATCATCGAGGTAATCATCTCTTGACCTCGCGTCTGGTTTAACAGGCGACCAATGAGGATGCCAAACAAAATCGCCATCGGCGTGGCCAGTGCTACGGTCAACAAGACTCCGGACACTCCACCTATGCCCCAGTGGATTACGAAAATGACAGCTATTTGTGTGGCCATGGCGCCGAGAACAATGGCAAAATTTAGACCAAGGCCTGCCATGACCGGTATGAGCAAGGCTAAAATCAAGAAGCCATTGCGGGCAATGCGGCTCACCAAGTCCATGGCCACGAAGCCGAGGGGTAATTCGGACAACCACACACCTACTGCGCTGAGCACGACGAACAAGAGCACGACCATATTGTCAAAGAGGAAGGCCCTGAGGCGAGCGCCTGGCGGCGGGGCCTTAGACACTTTTGCGGCTGGGATTTGCTTAATCTCTACTTGCATGTCAATCACCCCTGCCCACTTGGGTCAAGGCGTAAAGAATAATGCCGTTTGAGACAATTATCCGCGCGATTTCCGCTACGCCTCCCACTGTAATTATCTTGTTAGCTACTGGCAACGACACCACCAAGAGGCTTTGGAACAAAAATGCGCCCAAAATAACATTAAGAATATTGGCGCGCTTGACTGTAGCCCCCCCGATAAGAATTGCCGCGGCAGCCGGGAAACCCATGGTCATGGGTGCTTCATAGAGCTGTATAAAGGCAAAGCTCTGTGAAAATACCACAATACCAACTGCGCCGAGAACGGTGGACATGATCGTGCCCAGTAGACGATACCCATCGACATTGAGTCCACTAGCGACGGCAAACTGCTTGCTATCACCGACAGCTCGCATAGCCATACCTGTCTTGCTGCGTATAAAAAACCACATCAGCAAGCACATCAAGAAAAAGGTCAACAAGAGACCGGTCGGAACCACCACGCCAGCGACATCGAAAGCCAACAATTCATCTAGCACACTGGCAAAACGCTCTTCGAGGGCAATCGTTACCCGCAAGCCACGGCCAATGGGCCAGCGCATCTCGGGGCTGGTAAAGGGCATGATGATCCAGCCGATGTTCATTAGTGAGACGATGGAAAAACCAACATAAGTACTAACCATCATTTCAGAACCCTTTACTTTGTTCAGTAGCCAGCCATAAGCTGCCCCCACTACAGTGGCTAGGGGTATGCTTACGGCGGCCGCAAAAAGTATGGCGGGCATGCCACGCATATCTAACTCAATAGAAAGCAGGGACCCGACTAGCCCACAGAGGATACCTAGGGGTAAACCGAAATTTGGCCCGATTCCCGAGTTAATAGTGGGCAGCATGGCCAACACAAAAATGCCGTTCATTCCTGTGCGCACCAGCGCGGCTGAAAGCAGCGGCCCGAGGGGTATTTCAAAATATGCCGCCCCAAAGACAAGCACGATGAGGAAGCCGATAATTACTAAGCGGGCGAAACCCAAGTTGTCAACTATGTTCTTCCATAAATTGCCCACCTACACTACCTCCCTGCCGCGCAGCTTGTGGTAATTGCCGGCCATCATCAAACCAAAGTCAACATCGTTATCGTCTGGTGAGAGCACGCCTTCGACCGCACCATGACAGACGATGGCAATGCGATGACATATGGAGCGGAGTTCCGCTAACTCGCTCGAAGTCATAACAATGGTCATCCCGAGCTCGCGGTTAAGTCGCACTAGCTCTTCTAAGACTATCTTCTTGGCGCCTACGTCAATACCACGCGTCGGCTCCGACACAAAGAGGATCTTAGGGTCTAGAGCTAAAGCACGGGCAATACAGACTTTTTGCTGATTGCCGCCGCTTAAGCGCCGCGTCAACTGCATGGGCCCCGTACAGCGAATGTCTAACTCCTTGATTTTTTCCATGGCGTGTCGCCTAATTTTCCCATAGGCCAGGTGCGAAAATGGGCCGAAGCGGTACAAGAAACGGTTGCGCATTTGCATGGCCGTAAAGGCAATATTCATTTCAATGGAGGAATCGAGCAAGAGGCCTACCCCACGGCGATCTTCTGAGACAAAGGCTAAGCCGGCTTGGTAGGCGGCCTTAGTATCGTTTAACTGCAGTGGCTTGCCAAAAACACTGACCTGCCCCGCGGCCAGATACAACCCCATGATGCCGTTGGCTATGCCAAGCTTGCCTTGCCCGCCTAGACCACCAATGCCGATTATTTCGCCCTCAAAGACATCGAGGTCAACCTTTTGCACTTCTTCTCCCGGCATAAGCACTTTAAGGCCACGCACAGACAAGGCGATGCCTTCTTTGACTTTGTTTTCACTCGCCTGCACGATCTTCTCTACTTTGCGCCCTACCATAAGCTCGGCCAGCTGAAAGGTATTCGTTTCCGTCTTGGGCAAGGTGCGTACTAACTCACCGTCCCTGAGTACGGTGATATTATCGGCGATGGTCATTACTTCGTCGAGACGATGGGTGATAAAGAGAATGGCGATTCCAGAACGGGCGATTGCCTGCATGGCCTTGAGCAGAGTATCGGCTTCACTTTCTGTGAGCACCGCCGTCGGCTCGTCAAAGACAATGATCTTCATATTGGCCTTGTCGATTTCTCGCGCAATCTCGACAAATTGCATCAGGCCAACCGGCATCCCCGCGATTTTAGTCCATTCCTCAATGTTCAGGCCTACAGTGTCGAGGGCTTTGCGGGCGTCGCGGTTCATCGCGTCCATGTCAAGGCTCTCGAGTTTCGGCCCAAAGAGGCGGCTAGCAATATTTGGCCGCGTAATCTCACGATTAACTTTGATGTTCTCGGTAATCGTAAACCCCGGAATAAGCATAAACTCTTGGTGCACCATGCCGATACCTAGGTTCATGGCATCATATGGCGAGGTAATACTCACGTCTTTACCATCGATAACAATTTTGCCTTCAAAGCCGCCTGTACTATGAATGACCGACATTCCAAAAAGGATGTTCATAAATGTCGACTTGCCGGCGCCATTCTCACCGAGCACGGCGTGTATTTCCCCTGCTTTTAGCTGTAGATTGACATCTTTCAGTACACGGTTGCCCGCGTAGACCTTGCCGATGTTCTGCATCTCAAGCACATAGTTGTCTTGTGCCACGGCGTAACCCCCTTGCTTATCACCATAAAGATGCAGGGCTACCTTGAGCCGGTAACCCTGCACCAAGGGCGCATATTACTTAACGGGCGGAGAAATCAATTGAACTTGACAAGAAGAGGAAGTAATGGTTGTACGTCCCCCGCGGTGTAGTCAAGTTAGAAAGAGTAACTGGACCGCCAGCCATATCCATGAGTATCCCCTCGAGGGTAATTAAGTCCACGCGCCCCATTGTCTGACCATTGAGTACCGCCATAGCGTACTCAACCCCGGCTTCGACGTAGAGCATATTGACGGGCACCGGCCAAGTGGAAACGCGCTTGTCGGCATTAACGCGGCGCAGGGCGTCCCTAATCAAGCCAATAACAAAGGGCAGATCCCCTTGTCTTGCCTGTGGGATAGAGAGGCCTAGTGCTCCAGGTAGAGCGTGGTAGGGAGACGGGCAGCACTGCTCGGGGAAGATCGCTCCGCCAGCAATGACTTGCCTAATCATGGGTTCCATCATGCTGCAGTTCGTGCCAAAGAATGCTGTGGCGGTGCCAAACTGGGCAATGCGGCGGGGAACATCTTCCATAATGAACTGCTGAGTTCCTGGTACGCCGCCCTCGCCTGTGGGGTCTGGGGAGTCGACAAAGACAAATCTCATGCCGAGGCGATTAGCTGTCTGCTCCATAAGCTGCCTACGCTCAAATAGCATGGCGTTGGCCATATGACGGGCAAAGGAGTAGTGCACGAAGGTTGTGGCACCCATGCGGTGCGCCTGCTCTACGATCGTTCTGCCGCGAGACATATCATCGGTCTGCAAGACGATGTCGGCGCGGGCGGCGATGACGTCGCGGTCCTCGCCAGGAGTACCGGCAATAATAAGCATATCGGGACGCAGTCTGCGCACTTCGTCAATGCCGGCAGCAGTACCGACCACGGCCTGCACAATGACAATGGCGCGTACGCTTCTATCGGCAGCGAGGGCGCGAAGATTAGAGATAGTTGTCTCCGTCTCAGTTGTAAAACGAGCAGGGTATGTAGAGAGCACAATGCGATCGCCGTACTTGCGCTTCATGTTTTCAGCAGCGCGTAGTTCTTCTTCATTTTGTACGGCGGTGCCCGTCATGACCCCAATTCTAAAGGTGCCGGGCGGGGCGGGTCCCCTAACTACTACGGTTTGATGGCGCTCAACCCAGTTTACGGCGGCCCCGAGCGTCTCCGACACGAAACGCAGCGGCACCATGGTGCGCCCGTTCATAACGGTGGGGGCAACATCGAGAGTGCGGGGCTGCCCGTTGACCGTGGCATTACGGCTGCCGATAACTAACGACACCGTGGTGCCAGCCCGAGTTCCCGTCACTGTGCTGGTGGCTTCGGCCCAACCGACGCTCGCTCCTAGCCCTTCAAACAAAGCCCTAAAGGGTACGAGCACCCTGCCTCCACTGATAACCGGCGGAACCTGCAAATTGAGGAATTCGCCATCTAGCATCACGCGGATGGCCGATGCCTCTGACACTTGCATGTTCGGTACTAAGAACCCGACTGCCAGCAAGGCGACTACAGAAGCGATTATTGCTACTTTCTTCACTAAACTTACCCTCCCCTTAGTTCTTCCCACTAGTGAAATGACTCTGCCTCCCCCAGAACATGGTGCGAGCGCATCCCCCCCCCTAAAATCTCCCCCATCTTGGTGCTTGAAGTCGCGCCTGTGGGCTGAACATTTGCGCATGTGGTACAATGTGTACTATTCAGAATTAAAAGCAATATTCCTGCTTGCTAGACACAGTTTCGCGACTTTTTTTATTGGCCCAGACTTTTATTGCTGCTTCCCTCTTTGCCCCCGCGAACTCCGACCGCTACCCTTGCCCGAGAAAAAGATTTCGGCTATGCTGAGCACAGAAACACGCGAGAGGAGAATTTACATGCCACTTTATGTTCTCGCCATTAACGTTGCTAATCGCTCCGCTAGTGCCTCGGCAGTGCAGCATATTCTCACTCAGTACGGCTGCCATATCAGAACGCGCGTGGGTTTTCATCATACGTCGCAAGACAGTTGTACGGAGGACGGACTAATCATTCTACAGATGGATGGCGGCGTGGCCGTCTGCGACGAACTGCTCGCAGAGCTTAACTCCCTAGAGAAAGTGCAGGCAAAGTACATTCGGTTTGAATAGCCTCGCCTCTTCGTAAAGACTGGCCCTTCGCCAGAAGCACCAAAAAAGTGAGCGCCCCACGCGGGGCGCTCACTTTTCTCACTAGTCTGCGGATACTAGGGCTGACGCATCAGCCATCATCTTTGCCTCGCGGGGCGCAAAAAAATAGTAGAAGGCCAAGGCGCTTAGTACATAGAGTACGGCGGTGAAGAAGTAAGGCAAGTTGTAGGAATAAGTCTTCATAATGTGCCCGCCCAGCCGTGCGCTGATGCCCCAGGCTAGTGTCCAAGTCATACTCAGAGCGCTACTCATGGTGGCACGTTCGGCGGGGTCTAAAATCTCCATGGTGAAACTACTCACCAGTGGGCCGCTCATATTCATCAGCGCGGACCGAAACCAGGCTGCCATAGAAGCCACCCATAGATTATTGGTCAGGGCGATGGTTAAGAGGAGCGGCACCGACAAAAGCCGAGTAATTGTTGTCGCGCGCACTTTGCCGTAGCGCGCGCCTAGTAGGGGCGCCGCCAAGATGGCCACCGTAGTAACTAACATCATCACAGAAAAAATAAGACCTATTTCAGCGGCAGTAGCCTGCAGATGATGGGCAAAGTAGACATTGAGAAACGGAATAATCATCCCGGCGCCAAAACCCATGATAAACTCTGGCACAAGAAACTGTACTCCAAGCCGCCATGGCGGAAAATTAATGCCTGATGCGCGCTTGCCTTTCGCCTTCTCTGCCGCATGCGTATCACGTAGCAGCGCATAAGGAACGACGGAAAGCACCAACAAGAGCGATGTCATAAGCAGTGTCGCCCTGTAAACTGCAAATGAATCTGGCACATCATTGAGCCATGTCGCCCATAAAAGGGGCAAGGCGCCCCCAAGAAAGCTACCGATGATGCCACTTATAGTCCAGGTGGCGCCATTGACGCTAAAGAGATGATTTCTCTCCTCGCGCGAGCTGTTCTCCACGAGGAACGGCGAGGAGGTCACCATCATCACCGCTCCAGCCGCTCCGCCTATAATTGTAGCGGCCACAATGACAAGCTCTGTAGGGTGCAAAATTATGGCCACATGGGTGGCCGCAGCCATGACCGCAGCGCTAAGCAGGGAGCGACGACGCCCTACGTAGTCGCTGAGCATGCCCGCAGGCAAGGCAAACAACACGCTGGCAAACGACGAAAGCGAGATCATAAGTCCGAGAAAGTCTTCTCCCAGCCCAGCCTGCAAAATATACAAATTGCCCAGCACTCCATAGACACTCTGGTAAAGGGCTCCGATAATGCCCGCCAGCAAGAACAGTCGCGCATTGTAACTAAAAGATTTGATCTTCTGCACATAGTCATAGATGAAAGACATAACAACTTCCTCCCCGCTCACTTACTTAGTGTAGCGAAGTACTACCTTTTGAGCAAGGGTAGAAGGCAAAACTGGTCGCAAATAGAGCTACCTTTTGCTAGAAGGGTCTCATTTTGCCTTAACTAAGGCCTGATCGCGATTCCTTGCTGGCCCATGGCGGCCCAGCGCTGCAAAAAGACTTCTTTATCAAACCTTCTCTGCCTGCCAGTATAGGGATCGTTCACCACTACCTCTGTTTTGCTGAAACCCACGAGCAACATGGTGTGACCATTGCCTCGCCACTGATACTCATCACCTGCTGGGGTAAGCCAAGTGCCACGCAAAACCACTGGGAGATTTTCAATGGTGCCCCAGATGGCAATTGGGTTTCCGGCAATGATCATGTCTTCATACTCACCCCACGGCCTGCCTGTCATATTTACGAGGCGGTCACCAAAGTAGGGCTTAAGCATGGCCAACATCGGCTGATGATATACCCCGTAGCTATGCACGGAGTAGGGGCTACCGGCGAACTTTTGCCTTGGGTCCGGTCCATGTCTTCTACCACCACGCCAGTAAATGTCCCCCTGTGGCATACGAGCAATCCATTCGTCGACACTCTTACTAACTCCATAAAATTCGGCCAGCATTTTAATGGATACGACTTCACACCCCGTAGGCCAGCGCGGCATTTGATGCACTACCGGTACTCCCTCTATAACAATGGCGTCCCGCAGAAAACGTGCCGGTGCAGGCGTGGGAGAGTTTTCACTTGCTTTTACGGGGAGCGCAATCTTAGTCTCAGCTCGAGCCTGACGGCTGGCGGGAGCAAGTCGCCTCCCACTCAAGAAGTCCTCTCGCATCACCTGTAAGGAGGCAACCATAACTGCGCAGAGCAAAAGAAATAGCGCAACTCCTCCTACTGTTTTCACTTGCATCCCCTCCCAACTTAGTAATCGGATGCGTGGCCTCATTCTTTAATGCCAGGCTTGTCCGCGCTACGACAACGTTACTACTATGTGCTCGCGAAAAAATTCAGCCTGTGCGGGAAGGTGTTTGCGAAACCGTCATGGAAGTAGGTACTTACTCGAGCAGCGCGCGTAGCCGAGCCCCTGCCTCTAGGCTTAACTTAAAGATAGCTAAATCGGCCTCTAGCTCTGCTGTCGAGCCAAAGCCTCCCGCATAGCCATTTAGCCGTGACACCTCGGTGCTGTCTAGTAACCCGGCGAGAGTTTTGTGCTCCGCCTCAACCTCTTTAAAAACTGCGGGTAGGCGACGCAAGTAGTATTTTTGGTGGTAGGCTTCGGCCAGATGAAACTTGTCCAGCAAGCGTATTTCGGTCAGCACATCGCCATAGCGCATCTGGTACTCCGCCTTGCTTAAGATAGCGACATCTTGATCTTTTTTTTCGGCGCAGAGAATTAGTGACATATACTGACGGCCATACGCGCGCGCCCGCGGGCGATGACTATGCCAGAAAATCTCCAGCAATTCTTTGAGCCCTACGCGCGTCATATCGTAATCGATCTGCACCACCTCGGTGTGGTCGCCCATACTGTGGTAAGTAGGACTCATGGTTGTCCCACCGGCATAGCCGACACGAGTACGCACCACGCCGTTCACTAGCCCAAACTGGGCATCTGGGCCCCAAAATCAGCCCATGCCAAGCGTGATGGTAGAGAGAGGCTTAAACATAAGCGCAGCCGAATTGGTGCAATACCTGAGTCCTAGTGGCGCGGGGCCATCGGTAAAGACATGCCCGATATGCCCCCCGCAGTTCGCGCAGTTAATCTCGCGTCGCGTCATGCCAAAGCGCAGGTCGACATCTTCTTGCAAGGCCTGCGACGAGAGCGGCTCTGTAAAACTTGGCCAGCCAGAGCCCGATTCGTACTTAGTGCTAGAGCTAAACAAAGCGGCACCACAAGCCCCGCACACATACACACCTTCTGCTTTGTGGTGGTAGTAGGCGTTAGTAAAGGGCGGCTCGGTGCCACGCTGCCGTAAACATCGGTACGCCTCTGGGCTTAAAATCTGGCGCCACTCCTCCTCGCTCTTGGCAACGCGAAAGGGATGTATGTTGCTCACAGCTAGGCGCGAATCATGGTGAGTAGCATCTTGAACTGGGTGACAGCCTGCAAGGCATGCGGTTCGTGGGCGGGCATGATGATCATCTCACCTTCTCGCACGCAGAGTGGCTGACCCGAAATAGTTACCTCGGCTTCGCCCTCTAGCACCTGAACCATAGCGTCGTAGGGTGCGGTGTGCTCGCTTAGCCCCTGCCCTGCTGCAAAAGCAAAGAAAGTAACTGTGCCAATCTTTTTGTTGATGAGAGTACGGCTCACCACCGAAGCCGCCTGATAATCCGCTAAAGTCGCCGTACATAGCACCTGGCCCCTAATGTTTTCACTTTTGTGTTCCATGTTTTTCACTCGCTTTCCCGCATTCTATATAAATCTTACCACAAACTTAGTTCCCCGCAATGGCAAGGAGGAGAGTAAAACAATGCAAGAACATACACGCGAGGTGGTCACTCTGGGCCCTGAGTCACGCTTAAGTATGGCGACCATACTCGCCGCCGCTTTCCGCCACGACCCCGCCTTTGTCCGCCTGTTCAAGGGCACTACTCCTGATCAGGACGCCCATTATCGCCGCTTTATGGCCACCTGGGTAGATAACTCCCTTAGCGAGGGCCACAACCTGCTGGGGGTGAGCATAGACAGGCAATTAGTCGGTGTCGTGGGCTTGGCAGGCTTAAACGGCAGCGCCGTGCGCTGGTCCCTGCGCCAAATCTTACCCGCCATGTTGAGCATGGTCTGGGGCCTAAATATTGGCGTAGGCCTGGCTATGCTGAAGGCGACCAGACGTCCGCAGCTTGTCCCCCCTGATTCCTGCGAGTTGTCTATGCTGGCCGTCTCACCCGAGTTTCAAGGGATGGGGGTGGCTCGCGAACTACTCGTCGCAGTAGAAGAGAAGGTAGCAAAGGACTCTGCCGCCTCAGGCATCTACCTTTACACCACGGCCCTGAGTAGCCTACGTTTCTATGAGCACTGCGGCTACAAGGTTGTAGGGCACGCCAAGGCGGCAGGGGTGGATGTTTACCACCTCTTCCGCGACAGTGGCGCGCCCAGCATTTCTGCGTCAAGACGGAGCGACGATGCCCCTTAGATGGCCCTCATGGTCAGTCCGCTCAGCCAGTCGCTTTCTGGCTTGGCTAGCAGGCGGGCATTGTTGTAGGCCATATCGAGCGACAGGCAGGTACGGCCCTGATAGATATTGTCTTGCCGATATATAACCAGGGAGACATCAGCCCGGCTTTCGTCCTCCAGACAAATGGGCACCAGTAGCTGCACCGATCCCTCGTAGTACTGCGGCACTGCCAGTCGGTAATTTGCTAAGAGCCTTTTTTTAGCAGTGACAACGGCCCCTTTAAAGGCATTGCTGGCGAGCACCCTGTTCTCTAGGCTCTGAAATCTGGCTGGTAGGCGCTTTATGTTTTCGGGATGATCGATTATATGGTCGACATTAATGCGCCACTCTAGTCGGTAATCATAGACGATATCCACCGTGTTTCTTAGGTACTGCGCGCGTGCTGGCAAGGGAAAAAACCTGTTAAGACAGGGATCGCTTTCTTTGTAGAAGCCTCGTAGAAACCATTTTTGCTGGTTGGCAATTCTGTTGGCTACGAAGTAACCATATAGTGCTTCATAGTTAGCGGTGAAGAGACCGGTATCAAAACAGGCATGCTCACCACATTCAAATATAGCCGCGTCTCTTTCCTTCGCAGTTGGGGCAGCATCGTACTGCTCCTTTAGTCGCTTAAATGTGCAGTGGATATAGTAGTAGAGTATAAAAAATGGCTGACTTGCATCTTGGCTCGGTAGACTCCAGGTTTCCGGGGACGCCTCGTAAGCCAACCTAGGCAGTAGTTCCTCCGAAAACCTCGGGCAGAAGGCATACTCAAATAGCGGCCAATTTCTCTCTTCCCCCATGCACTCACCCCTTCGATTTTTACTTTCACGTCTCTAAGTTATATTTAGCGGCCTACCAGTTTATGACCAAGATGAGGGACATACTAAGACCCTGCCCAGCGTTTATGCGGACAGGGTCTGTTCTCGGCTAGGCAAGTAACTGCGGGCCGCTCAAATCTAAGTTCATCTATAGCCAAGGAAGTACAGCTAAGGGTGCTGAGAGCGAGAATAACTACTTCGTTGCACCAAAGTAGTTCGCTCCCCAGACCCCGGTGAGTATCATTAAGACCCCTAGACCGCTGTACCAGTAAAAGGGTTCCGCTCGCAGAGTAACCCCCGCAAAAACCGCCACCACTGTCCCAACATTGGCGAACACCGCCGATTGAGAAGCAGGTATCTTGGACAATGAGTAGTTGACGAGCAAGAAGGCCACCACAGAAGAGAGTATTCCCAGGTACAAGGTGCCAATCCAAACATCAGGGTAGCGCAAGGCATCCCCAAAGGTGGCCAGAGAGCCAGTCAACATATGGCTGGTAAAGGCCATGGCATTGAATACGATGGCTCCGGTCCACATCATGACAAAGGTAATCTCAAAAGGCGTAAACTTGCCCGTGGCCTCGCGCGAGACTATGTTGAAGAGGGCTGCCGCAGTCACGGCACAAAAGAGCAGCAGTAGGCCAAGAAGATTAGCCCCCTCTGCCCCGGCGTTCTGCATGGTCACAATGACTGCCACGCCGCTGACCGACAGCAAAATAAACTTCCACTGTGTCATGGTCGTCTTCTCTTTTAGGAACAAGGCGCTAAAGATAGCGACGAGGATAGGTATGAGGGCGATCATCATACCTGCTTGCGACGAGGTGACAAAGCGCAGTCCGACCGTCTCGGTGACAAAGTACGCCACAGGTTGTAGAAGAGCGACGCGCAAGAGAGGGCGCAGATCCTTGCCCCGGAGCTTTACCTTCACAACCCCACACAGGGTGAGCGCAGTCACCACCACGGCCGCTAAGGCAAAGCGAAAAGCTAGTAACCGCAGAGGATCCACATAGTCGAGAGCCTCTTTGGCAAAAAGAAAAGAAAAGCCGAATATCGTTGCGAAGCCAACCCCCGCAAGATATGGTTTCATGCCATGTTCTGTCACTTGCCTGCCTCCCCTGCCCGATGAATCTCCTCATATAGACTACAGCAATGGCAGTACTCTTGCAATCTATTGCATCTTTCTATTTATCGCAGATGCGTCGCTTCGCTGCGGCACAAGGCCGAAGCAGTTGATTTTATTGGGCCAGAGGCGTATGCTGTAGCTAAGGAATGCATTGATTCCAATGCAAAACACAGGGGGGTAACGTCATGGAACTTGCCAAAATTACAACTCGCGGACAAATCACTATTCCTGCTGAGATACGTCGAAAACTAGGTGTCAAGGACGGTGACAAAGTAATTTTTGTGGAGGAAAATGGTCGCATTGTTATGGAGAACGCTGCCATGGTAGCGCTTAGATGCGCGCAGGATGCGTTCGCGGGGGAAGCCGAATGCAAGAACCTGAAAACCGAACAGGATATTGTGAACTTGGTAAGAGAGGTTCGCCGCACGGATTGGGAGAATAAACATGCGCGTGATGATTGACACTAACGTTCTCATATCTGCCTTGTTACTTCCCAGCAAACAAATGAATACATTGTTTTACAAAGTGGCTACCGAACATCAGCTAGTCCTTTCCTCGTACATGTCGACGAGTTAATGCGTGTGGTGCGACGAAAATTTCCCACCAAACTTGAAACGGTGGATCTGTTTTTGAGTCAACTTCCCTTCGAACTTGTTTACACACCGGCCCACCCAAGGCCTGGTCTCATTGAGATTCGTGATAAAATGGATTATCCGATATTGTATTCAGCAATTACCGAGGACATAGACGTGCTAATCACTGGTGACAGGGATTTTGAGGAATTGTCCTTAGAAAGACCGACGATCGTCAGCCCGGCGTTGTTTCTCGAAAAGTACTAGGTCGGCTTAGAGTGCAACTTGTCCTCTATTATGTTTGAACCGTTCTCTATGTCTCTAGAAACACGAAGCCCCGCCTACACTCTGAGGCGGGGCTTCGTGCACGCTCTCGAGTGCACTTTGGCTAAAGCAAGGAGCCACCATCGATGCTGACAATACTGCCATTCATAAAGGCGGCTTCGTCGCAGCAGGCAAAAAGCACCGCCTGCGCTATTTCTTCGTCGCGCCCGAGCCTACCCATGGGCTGCCTACTAATGAATTCAGCGCGCATGGCACTAGGGTCCGGGTGGGCTTGTATTCTGTCCTCGAGCGAGGGCGTCAGCGTTGTACCTGGACACACACAGTTGACGCGGATATTGTCTTTAAGGTAGTCGGCAGCCATGGCCCGGGTCAAAGAAACGAGAGCGCCTTTAGAGGCACAGTAGGCGGCGCGATCGGTTATACCTTTAAGGGCGGCAACCGAGGCGATATTGACAATCGCACCGCCACCCGCCTTTTTCATCTCTAGCGTGGCATACTTGGCTACCAAGAAGGCCCCTTTGACATTGACGCGCATAGTCCTGTCAAAATCGTCCTCCGACGTATTGTCCACTCTACCGGGCAAGACGATGCCCGCGTTATTAACCAAAATGTCTATCTTGCCAAATGCTGCCACTGTTTCACCAACCATGCGCTCGGCATCCAGTACCCGCGAGACATCTCCCCCCACAAAAATCCCTGTGCCGCCTGCTGCTTGCACCAGGCGTAGGGTTTCCTGCCCACCCGGCGAATTTGGTAGGTCGTTAATAGCCACTTTAGCACCCCGTGCCGCCAACAAGCATGCTGTTTTACGGCCTATACCAGCGCCCGCGCCGGTAATGAGGGCAACTTTGTCGCGAAAATCCATGTACGCTCCCCCTTAGACGTAATTGTTTAGTGCCCAAACATTAGGTTGGGTAAGAACAGGACTAATTGCGGAATGAAGATTATCAAGACGACAACCAAAACAACTAGGGCCATAAAGAACCAAGATTCGCGCACAAACTCCCCGACTGAGCATTCAAAGATCGAGCAAACAACAAACATCACTACCCCAAGCGGTGGGGTGAGGAGCCCTACGGTCAGTGTAAGCACCATGACAATGCCAAAGTGCACTAAGTCAATGCCCAGCGTACCCGCCACGGGGGCTAGTATAGAAGTGAGCAGTAGAATTAAGACCGTCGAATCCATAAACATACCTGCGACCAGCAGGAACATGATGATGATCAGCATAATCACCCATGGTGTTTGTGATACGCCAAGGAGAAAGGTCGCTAAGGTTTGGGGGATGTTTTCCCAAGTAATGCCGTAACTAAAGATAGCCGACATATTGATGACGAGCATAATCATGCCGATATCAATTGCTGTAGCCTCTAAGGTCTTCATAAACTTAGCCCAAGTAAACTCCCGATACGCCAGCACGCCTATAGCTATGGCATAGGCCACGGCAAAAGCCCCTGCCTCAGAAGGCGTAAAGAAACCCAAGCGCAACCCCGCCATAAGAATAATAGGGAAGAGGAAGGCCCAGATGCACTCGACAAAGGTAGTGGCCATCTCCTTAAAAGACGCTCTTGCTTCACGCTCCGGTAGGTAGCCCTTGGCCCTCGCCACAAGCGACACACCGACAAACAAGGCTGTTGTAATGAGCAGGCCGGGTACGATACCCGCTGCGAACAGGCGACCGATAGAAACTTCGCCAATACTGCCATAGAGAACGAGTCCAATGCTCGGTGGAATCATGGTGACTATGAGCGAGCTGGTGCCAATAATGCCTGCCGAAAAGCCTTTGGAGTAGCCTCGCTCTAGCATGCCATCACGCAAAATACGCCCTTGCATAGAGGCATCTGCGATGGCCGAGCCAGAAATGCCACCCATCATCGCCGATAAAACTACGGTAACTTGCGCCAGCCCGGCGCGGTAATGTCCAACAAGTATGGATGACAACCTGAGCAAACGGGTTGTGATGCCCGTTTCATTTAAGAGATTGCCCGCAAACACAAAAAGTGGAATAGCGAGTAAGACAAAATTCTGCGATTGCGTAAGGAATAGCTGTACAGGGATGGTCATGGGGAGAGTCTGTAGTTGCACAAAGAAGACTACTCCTGCTATGCCAATGGCAAAGGCAACCGGCATCCCCATCATCATGAAAAGCAGGAAGATGAAAAAAACAAGAGCCATCTAGCTAGGCCTCCTGACTGTTTGCGTTTGCGCTAACATCCTTTTCTATAATGCTCCCACAGTTTGAGAGCGGTGGTGATAAAAAGCAGGGTACACCCGACGGGCACACTCAGCACCACCCATGAGTAGCTAAACCAGGCAATACCTTGAAAGCGCACAAAGCGGCTGGTGTAAGAAAGCCAAGAGGCATAGTGGACCATGTAAGCCAAGAAAGCCATCATAATCGTGTAGTTGACCAACTTAAGATAAAACTGAATTTTCTTGGGCAGATGCACCGTCACAAGATCTACCGTCACTAGTTTGTCATTGCGCATGGCCATGTCCGCACAAAAAA
The DNA here is from genome assembly GCA_018333655.1 of Bacillota bacterium. Taxonomy (NCBI): domain Bacteria; kingdom Bacillati; phylum Bacillota; species Bacillota bacterium. The sequence goes on from JAGXTJ010000008.1 coordinate 118,021, forward strand.
ACACGGACCACACAAAGAGAAATATCGCAAAGTCAACTGCCCAGTCTACGGGTTGGCGCATAGTCCGTGCTACCGCCGACACTAGAACCAAGGCGGTCATTATGGCGATCGAGGCCTTGGCCAGGGTCGCTTCTATTTTGCAGATACCTGCATAGAACTTCGCAATGCTACTTGCCATTGGTCACGACCTTTCTGTTCACACTTACCCCCCAGCGGTGTTCTAGCCCTGCGCACCTGCAGGGCTAGAACACCGCCCGAGATAAGGGTGATTTGTTTAGGGCAGTGGCTTGCCCAATTCTTGGTATATTTTGTTGCGAATCTCGACGAGATTAAGGGCGACGTAAGCGGCCTCGCCTGCTGCCCTAAAAGCTGCTCTGTCCACGTCGGTGATGATGGTCATGCCACCGGCAATGGCTTCCTCGCGCGCGGCGGCTATCCCTGCCTCCATGCCACGAGAGGTCTCAAGGCCTGCTTTTTCGTTCTCTTCGATGAGGATTTTTTGCAGATCTTCCGGCAGTGAATCAAACCAAGCCCGCCCGACGATGGAGAAATTGATGAGCAGGATGTGCCCAGTTTCACTCATGTAATCGGCGACCTCCCAGAGTTTCGCACCGGAGACATTGCGGTAGACAAGCTCTGCACCATCAATAGCCCTAGTCTGCATAGCCTGGTACACTTCACCAAAGGCCAAGGCAACTGGAGTCGCACCGATAGCACGCACGGACTCCTGCCAGATGGGAGCACCAGGCGTTCTAATGCGCAGACCCGCCAAGTCATTAGGATGCCTAATGGGTACATTAGTCACCATGTGTCTCGGTCCTTGCACCCAGTTAAACGATAGCACCTTGATGCCAAACTTAAGCTCTAGTTCCTTAATCCACTGCTGCACGGTGGGCGAAGTCTTAAGCTTCGCTACTTCTTCTATCGTGTCGACAAAGAATGGTGCGTTCATAACGGCGATATGTGGCACATACATGCCGAGACGGGCCGAGTCGGTATTCTGCCCGACATTAGCGCCCATGCGCAATTGTTCGATAATGTCTTCTTCTCTACCTAGCTGAGCACTTGGCGACACTTCAATGGTCAACCTGCCATTTGACCGCCTATTTACGGCCTCGGCCCAGTTCAAAAACCCCTGATGGTAAGGCTCTGTCGGTGCTAGTACATGGTTGAAGCGCAGAACAAACTTCTCTTCTGGCTCCCTAGCCTGGCAGCCCACTGTTAAGAGTAGTGCGGCAAGTAAGGTTACACTCATCAGGACTGCTATGATTCTGCGGATATTTGTTGTTACCACCTGTTTCCCTCCCCATGTGTTTTGCGTTCACTCTAGAATAGAAGGTCTCCCGAGAGGTAAATCTGTCACACAGCCTCCTACCACCTCCTCGAATGCTAAGCAAAATAAGGACGCCACGCTGAGTTGATCTATTTTACAGCCTAGTGAGGCTTCCTACTTTTTCGGGCCACCCGTATTTTCTCTAGCATGTTGCGCGCGTAAGTTGTTACCGCCGCATAGTCGCCGCTTTTTGCCCCTGCGGTAAGTTGACCGCCTACGCCGACAGCCACTGCGCCGGCAGAAATCCACTGCTCGACATTTTCGAGGGAGACGCCCCCCGTGGGCATCAAATTGGCCTGGGGCAGGGGCCCCTTGATGGACTTAATTATCCCTGGCCCAAAGACTTCGCCCGGGAAAACCTTGAGAATGTCTGCCCCATGTTCAAGCGCTTCTTGCGCCTCCTTAATTGTCATAATGCCCGGCACATAGGGCACTTGGTAGCGATTACACAGGCGGGCGGTCTCGGCACTAAAACTTGGTCCCACGACATACTGAGCCCCTGCTAGGATGGCTAGGCGCGCTGTCTCAGGGTCAAGCACCGTGCCCGCTCCGAGAATGATACTGCTGCCATAGGCACGCCCTAGCGCCTCAATTATTTCGGTCGCCCCGGGCACGGTATAGGTAATCTCTATAGCCGAGAGGCCGCCCTCTAGGCAGGCCGCCGCGATGCGCGTCGCCTGCTCGCCATTATCTGCGCGCACCACCGCCACCAAGCCACCACTGACGATGCTGCTTAAAATATCCCATTTTTTCATAGTCGTCCCCCTACCCTAGTTCTAGGAATCTAGCATGGTAATCAGATTTTGCGTAGAATACAGGGCCATTTTCAGGATGGCCTCCGAGGTATAGGCCCCGGCATGCGGTGTCAGCAAGAAGTTATCTAGTGTAAGCAGTTTCTCGCCCGGCAGAGGTGGTTCTGCGGAAAAAACGTCCTGCGCGGCCAAGGATATAACTTTGTCTTTAAGGGCGACATAGAGGGCCCCCTCGTCGACTAGCTCCCCCCGCGACGTGTTCAGTAAAATGGCCGTCGGCTTCATCATGGCCAAGGTGTCGGCATTAATGAGGTGCCGCGTTTCTGGCTTCAGCGGAAGATGGAGAGACAAAAAGTCTGACTGTTTAAGTGTCTCTACGAGAGAGTCGCACAAGGCGATGTCATGGTCGGCAAGAAACGAAGCGTCTTTAAAATAGGGGTCGTGGATTACCACCTTCATTTGCAGGCCTCTCGCGCGCTTAGCCACTTCTTTGCCAATCTGCCCTCCACCAATCAAGCCTAGGGTCTTGCCCGTTAACTCAACTCCCAAGGCTCTTTCCCAGCGGCCTGACTTCACGTTGCTCGCCATTACCGACACATGCCTAGCGGCTTCAAACATCAGGGCTAGCGTCAGTTCTGCCACCGAAATATTGTTGCTACCCACCGCGTTCATGACTTTAATGTTTCGCCTCGCGGCCGCAGCTAGGTCAATATTGTCAAGACCAACGCCATACTTTGAGATGGCTCTTAAATCCTGGCAACCGGCCAACACTCGCGCCGAGAGAATGTCTACCCCGACAATAATGCCCTGTACGTCTTGTCCCGCCAAAAGAATGATCTCGTCTTCGCTGAGGGTGCGCCCTGTGGTGTTTTCGATAATTTCGTAGCCACGGCTGATAAGTTCGGGATACGTTTCGTCCTTGTAATTCTTAAAAGACTTTGGCGTAATCAATACTCGCATCTTTGTCACCGTCCTTGACCCCCATCTATCGCTCCAATGTTTCCCAGGAGTAGTACCGCAAGTACTTGGCAAAGCGCTTGGCAAAGAACTCTTTCTTGCTGTAGTCCGGCAAGTTGCTGGCCCCTATCAAGGGCTTAATCGCCTTAAGAGAATGGATAACTCCGAGCGACTTCAGCCCCATGTACGCGGTGCCAAGCAGCGAGGCATGCATAAGACCATTAGTATGGACCGGCAAGCCAAAAACTGAGGCCACCATAGACATCCACAAGGGCGACTCCTCGATACCGCCCGAAATACTGATAAACTTAGGTGCTTGCCCAATGATAGGGATTGTAATTTCATAGCACTGGCGCAGATTAAACAATACTCCCTCGAGCACAGCATAGTAGAGGTCATAGATATCGTGGTTCAGCCGCATTTCACAAAACAGGGCGCTTTTTTTGTCATCCCAGCCAGGACATCTCTCGCCCACAAGAAAAGGGAGAAACAGGGGGGCGTCTCCCTGCGCTAGAGTCTTGGCTGCCCCGCTATCTAACTCTTTAAGAGAAACACCATTTCTGCCACCGAGAATTTTCTTGCCAATCCAGTCCACGGCGTTGCCGGCCCCGGCTGTGGCACTGCCCGCCACCCACATGCCCTCCACACCCACATAGCACCATGTGGCCGGATAATCTGCCAGGATTGGTTTGTCGGTGGCGATGCGCATAGCAGCGCTGGTACCAATGGAAAGCGTCATGACATTTTCGCCGAACCCGCCTGCGGCCACATGGTTCATGCAGCCATCCGCCCCTGTGATCAGCACTGGTATGCCGCTAGGTAGACCAAGCAAGGCCGCCGCACTTGGCGTAAGTGGCGCGACATACTCGGAATCCACCAGGGTGGGCAGGCTGTCGACGGATATGCCAGCCAGTCGCAGGGCCACATCGTCCCACTCTAGTGAGTGTAAGTTCAAGAAACCCCCGGCTGAGGCAGTACTCCTAGAGACAGCAAACTCGTTTGTCAGCTGGTAGAAGAGGTACTCGGGCATGGAGGAGATAAACTGCGCCTGGTTGGCCAGGCCGCTCTCCTTCTCATGCATGTACTTCCACAGGGTGTAGGTGACATGAATGGGGCAGCCTGTGCGCTGGTAGAGCGAAACATAAAGGTCATTGTTCGCTCTATATTTTTCGGTGGTGGGCCAGGCTGCGGTATCGGCCCAAGTAGAAAGTCGACCTAGCGGGCGCATACTTTTGTCGAGCATAAGCAGAGAGTGGCTCCAAATGCTGCAGGTGGCAACCATGTCCACCCGGGCAATGCCTTTCTGCTCGAGCAATTCTCTCCCGGCTTCTAGCGTCTCCCGCATTAGCCGATCGGCGTCATAGGTCACCGTATCGCCGGCTTGAGCAGAGTAGTTTTTGGGTAAAACACCAATCACACCGGCACTCTCGTCATACAACATGGCCTTAGCTGACGCCGTAGATGCCTCAAGGACGAGAATAAGCATTACAAAATCCCCTTTACTCTAGTTGTTGAACCTCTCTCTGGTAGTCCAAAGACCGAGAGCGGGGTTACTAACAAAGAATATTTCTTCTCCCTGTACTATGTTAAAACCCTCACGCAGGCCCTCCACGTCGTACATGGCGAGGGCCACTTCCGGCCTCATGTAGTCATACTTGAGGGCTACCATCTGCTCGCGCGACATTTTACCCGGTGCATAAGTGATCTTGAATCTACCTTCGCTAGAGCCATGGATGAGATGGGCGGCCACGGCGAGATTTTCGCCGAGCTCTCGATCCCCCTTAACAGCCGCGAGAACTCCCCCCCGCGGTAGGTAGCCAAACTTTTTAATCAGCCTGTCGTTTTCTAAGTCCTCCCCACAGGCCTCTAGGGCTGGGGCCATAATCAGGAGTTCGCCTCCATCGGCGATGGCCATCCGCGTCCTGTAAATGGCTTTGTTACCCACCCAGGTTGTCTTAAACTTCTCTGGGTCCAGGTAGACCACTGCCTTTTTTATCGGTTGTTCTAAGAAGGTCATGTTCTTTTGCGCGCTCAAAGCGGCCGTCCTGACAAAAAGTTCGTCACCCTTCCCGATGGATAATCCCTCGACCTTAAGCCCTGTCCTATCGAGAGTGGTCACCGTCAGAATGTACACAATTGGTACATGGTCTAGGAACTCTCTGGCGGCGTAATTGTAAAGGCTGCGCACAGGGTTATCGGCCCTGCCCATAATGCGCTCCATGCCGTGCAAGGCCCCCAAGTAGTGGCTTTGGCCAATCATGTTGCTACCGCCGCACCCCACCAGTATATTCTTAGTGTAGTTGGCAAATCCGGCCACTTCGTGCGGGACAACCTGGCCCACCGATATGACTAAGTCATAGTCTGGGTTCAGTACATGCCTACTTACATCCACCGCCAAGTCGTAGTCGAGCTGATTTTCCGATAGTTCACGCATGTAACTGCTCGATACGCGGCCAATCGCAACCGTATCATGCCGCCAGTCGTGCACCATGAACTTATCGGCAGGTACTCCGCCATACATTTTTCTTATTTCTCGGGCCGACATCGGCATGTGCGTGCCAAGTGCAGGCAAAATATCTATTTCTGCTGCCGGGAAACGTCGGCAAAGCAGCTCCACGATGGGTCCGGCGTAAGAATTAGAACGGGATATATCAGGCGGCACTATGAGTATTCTCTTTACCTCTGCACACTCCACAAAGTAATCCAGAAGGGCCTGCTTAATATCGTCGTGCGAAAGCCCTGCTTCTTTGGTCGCGACTCTGTAGCTATTTTGCCTGCTAGACTGCGTCACGCTACACCCCGCTGTAGGCCGAAAAGGCCCCATCAATGGGCAGGCTAACGCCATTGATAAAACTAGCGGCGTCTGAGCAAAGAAAGAGCACTGCTCCTACTAGATCTTCCGCCTCGCCGTACCGCGCCATGGGGGTGGCTTGCAGTATCGCCTTGCCCCGCGCTGTGTTCTCGCCGCTTTCAGCATCAATGAGCAAGTATCGGTTCTGCTCAGTTAGTAGAAAGCCAGGCGCAATGGCATTGACGCGGATTTCGTGGCTGTATTCCTGATTAAAGTGTACCGCCAGCCACTTGGTGAGGTTTTCTACGGCAGCCTTGGCCGCGCTGTAGGCAATAGTCCTCGTCAATGGTGTGTATGCGGCCATGGAAGAAATATTAATAATACTGCCCCTTTTTTGCGCGACCATGATTTCGCCAAAGACCTGTGTCGGCAGAAGAGTGCCCATAAAATTTAAATCAAGCACCTTTTTAATGTCTAGCGCTGCTAGGTCAAAGAACGAGCGCTCCGCCCCGGTCGTCGCCTTGGGCATATTGCCTCCGGCCCCATTAATAAGAATATCCACTCTCCCAAACTCTTTGATGATTACGTCTCGCGCTAACTTTAATGACTGCGTGTCGAGCACATCTACACCAAGGCCTATGGCTAGACCACCCTCGGCTTTTATTTCTCCCGCTACTTGTGCGGCCGCCTCTATGCGGAGATCTAGTATGGCCACCCGAGCGCCATTTTTCGCCAGTGCGCGCGCCATAGCAGCGCACAACACACCCGCCCCGCCCGTCAGCACCGCCACTTGAGACCGTAGGTCTACCTGCAGTTGCATCCCTTTACTCCCCCTGCTCACAAGCTCTTTAGTACACTGCTGATCTTTTCTTTGGCGTTTTCTAGGTGCAATTCCACAGAAGCCCGCAGACGACCCTCGTCTCCTGCCACAAGTGCACCATAAATGGCCTCATGCTCGAGTACTCCGGCAATAGTTGCTTCCTTGCTTTGCCGGCCATAGATGTAGTAGGCATAAGCATGCGTACCTAGATTGTCATACACTTGCGCGGCGCGCTTATTGCCTGCGCAGCCTATGAAGAGGCGATGAAAGTCATAGTCTAGGGAGTAGACCGCAAAGTAATCATTAATATCTACACCCTGCTCTACACTGCGCTTATGCTCGGTGATGTTGGCCAAGAATTGCTGCTGTAGAGAGGAATCTGCGGCGAAATTGGCGATGATGGGTTCGAGGTAGTAAGTCTCAATCATCTTGCGCACGTCGAGGAGCTCGTCGATGTCTGCCCAATTAATGTCTCTGACATTGACCCCCCTGCGCGGGGTGCTTTCAATAAGGCCCTCCGTAATAAGCCGGCTCAAAGCTAGCTTGATAGGGGTCTCGCTGATACCGTACCTCTCGTGCAATTCTCTCGTCACGAGCTTCTGTCCAGGTAGCAGGGCTCTTTCTGTTATGTCGCGCTTCAGCGCCTTGTACGCCACATCAACTAAAGTCTGATTTTGGTAATGCTTGGTGTCCATCATAATATATATCCCCACTTTTACAGTTGATTTTTTAGATTTTAAATTTAAAATCTTTTACTATGGTTATTCCTCGTGCTGCAGAACAATTCCTCCTAGTTTGAAAATATTTTTTACACAGATTTATCACTACTTTAATGTCACGACCACTTGTATTGGCGTGCAAAAAAACCAGCCCCCTACCTCTCGGGACTGGCACAGCATCAATCATACTAGTTTGCTGCCTCTTCCTCGGCATAGACAGCGCAGAACAATTCGACGAGCTCGGGGTCAAACTGTGTGCCCGCACATCTCTTTAATTCTGCTAGAGCCTGCCCTGCCGGCAGGGCACTGCGATACGGGCGATCATTCGTCATCGCATCAAAGGCGTCGACAATAGCCACGATTCGGCATTGCAGGGGTATGTCTGCCCCTTTAAGCCCCAAGGGGTAGCCTTCGCCGTCCCACCGCTCCTGATGTTTTAGAATATACTCGGCGACAGGAGCGAGCTCCGGCGAGGCGATGGCAATGCGGTACCCAATCTCACTATGGCGCTCCATCTCTAAACGCTCGCTAGGCGAAAGTCGCCCGGGCTTACTAAGTATGCTGTCGGCAACACCCACTTTGCCAATGTCATGAAACCGCGCAAAGAGATCAAGTTCGGATATCCAGTGCTCATTGCGTAGGAGCTGCCTGGCCATGGCGGACGCGCGCTGACCAAGACGTTCGACATGCTCGCGGGTCTCTACATTCTTGCTGTCTAGAGCACTGAGCAAGGCATGGCTCAAAGTGCTACGGCTACTCTTTTTGTGCAGAAGTTTGTCGCGGTACATGGCATTGTCGGCCTCTTTGTAAATGGCGGCGAGAGACACCGCCGCAGAATCTGCTACTTGGTACCCGAGCGACAGGCTGAGCGGTATTTCAGGCTGCCGAGCATTATATTCTGCGAGTTCCGCTTTGATACTAGCTATCAGTGACTCTGTTTCTGACCTCCTAGCGTCGGTGATAATCACGACAAATTCATCGCCGCCAATACGCGCGATAAGGTCCTCTGTCCTTATGCAGTGGCGCAAGATTGCGGCAGCACTCCTAAGCAGGTGATCGCCAGCACTATGCCCCAAGGTATCGTTAATTAACTTCAGTCCGTCAAGGTCGGCTACGATTATCCCCGGGCACGGACCTGCATAACCCCGCAGTACCTCTTCAAAAAATCTACGGTTACCTAGGCCAGTCAGTGGATCATGCCAGCTCAAATATTCTTTTTGCAGCTCTTCTTCTTTGCGCTTGGTAATGTCGCGCAGCAGCACTAAGGCTGCCTCATCACCCTCAAAGTCAACTTTAGCCCCATGAACCTCCAGCCATAGGCGATGGCCATGACGGCTAAAGTCATACTGCTCCGTCACCCCTTCGCTTAGGGGGAGTGCCAGAATTGCTTCTAGTAGGGATGCCGGCATAAATTCTATGGCGCCTAATTCTGCTAGGGTGGAGACATTAAACATCTGCAAAGCGGCGGGGTTGGTGAATAAGGCCCGCCCCAAGCTATCTACTATGACCATACCCTCCAACATATGTTCTACTAGTGAACGGTACATTTTTTCACTTTTGCGCAGTCTTTCCTCCGCCCGCTTTTGGTCACTAATATCTAGCGAGAATGACAGAACCCCCATTTTATCGCCGTTTATGGGGATAGCTCGCTCGCGCAGCAATTTGTGCTGCGTCTCTCCCTCCCGCGATATGGCGATGACCTCTTCTTCAATAGTAGCCCCTTGTTGCAAGGCCGCTAGATTTGCCTCGACGATGGGCAGACTATGCTCCGGCACAAAGAGGCGAACATTCTTGCCCACCAACTCTTCTTTAGCATAACCCGAGCGCCGCATTACGGCCTCGTTGACGTCTAAAATAGTGCCGTCCTTATCTTCAAGCACTATCTCGACCGGCGACAACTCGAACAACAGGCGATACTGTTCTTCGCGCTTCGCCAGTGCTTGCTCAGCCTTCTTGCGGCCGGTAATGTCCGTCACAAAACCTTCGATATACAGACACGCTCCCTGCTCGTCCTTAACGCCAAACCCACGCTCCCATACCCAGCGCAGTTCGCCCTGCCTGGTGCGTATGGGATATTCGTCTTCTAGGGGCAGGCCCTCTGCCAACCTCTCCTGCCACCACCCCCAACGCCGGTGCTCGGACAGGATGATGTCGGCATAGCTCGTATGGCGATTGCCGATAAAGTCCTCGGGGGCATACCCGGTGATGTTTCGGCAGCCTTCACTTAGGTAGAGCATCGTCCAGTTAGGGTCGTTCGCACAGCGATAAACGAACCCCGGCAAGTTGTTGACAACTGTCTGCATGCTGCTTAACGTGTCCATCATTATCTTTCACCAACCACAATTAAACTTTTCGCTGCCTATGCTACTCGCCATCTATTCGACACTTGGACAGCTTTTCCTCTTATGCACAAAAGAGGCCCTACAACTCGCCTTAACGAGACGAAGGACCTCTCTGCTTTGCACAACACATTTTAGTCGAGGGTGAGACCTAGGTAAGGGATCGCTCGGCAAAGTCCCCCACTAGCGTCATTACCGGCTGCTAGTGGCTTGATCATACCAAAGGGCTTGGTCTCGCCTGTGCTACCAAGAAGCAAGCTAGAGACCGGCAAGCGAAATCTGTAGGCCTTAGCAGGCAACTCCTTAAGCAACAGACCCGCCAAGAGCGGTAAACTCTCTTGGCTAGCGATCATTTCTAGAACTTCACAGGTTTCAGCTTCACCCATCAGGCCGAGCGCATAAGCCCTGTGTTGGCCTTTTTCTACTACGACAAGTTTGCCGCCAAAGTGCTCATAGTAGCCTACCGCGTAACGCAGCGCCTCGTCGTCCCACAAAGCAGCACCGTAGTGCGAGCGCATGCTCTCACGGCGCAGCAAAGCGAGCTCAGCATAGTTAGGCAAGGACGGCAGGGGTACGGCTCCAAGGGCGCGTGCCTCGAGCTCCCCCCGCATAAGAGTGACAAATTTCGTCTCATAGCAAGATAGATAACCATGCCGCCCGTAAAAATCATAAAGTCCCTTGTTCGATGGCAGCAGCAGCGAGTAGTGTTGCCCTCGCCACTCCCCACAGAGCAGCGCTGCCTTAAGTAGGGCCCCCATGTAGCCCTGACCCTGAAACGCGGGCATGGTGGCGGCCGCATAAATGTAGTGAGCCGCTACACTGCCCACCTCCGTCGCTACCTCTAGCGGTAGCATGTGCAGCATAGAGACCACTCTGCCACCTACCGTCCCCACTAAGCAGTTCTCTGGCTGAAAACGATAGTCAAAAAAGTATTGCACCGACTCGCTGTGGTCGTCAAAGGCAGATTGCCACAAAGAAATAAGCTCATCGCGCTGTGCCCAGAGGGCCAAAGCAATGCCTTTAGTCATCGGAGCCTTCTACTTTAAGATTGACGATGTATTTTTCAAGAATAAAGGCTGGGTTGTAAGACAGCTTAGAATTCCGCAGCCCCTCTATCCCCATATCTTCTTCCCTATTTACATACTTGTAGCTAGCGAGTTGCCGAGCAGCAAATTCCTGATTGATGGCCGCATAGAGCCCATTGTAACCGCTGAGCGCTTTCTCAAAATGCACGAGAAAGACCTCGCTATTGATGGCTTCGCCCAGAGTAAAGGCCACTGGCTTGCCCAGAATGCGAATCAGGCCCCCCTGCAGGCCAAGCTGGCTAAAGTGTTTGACAGCACGTGTAATGGCACAATTTTCTAGAAAGAGCTCTTCTGCCGTGCTCGCGCTATGCCCATAAATCCATTCTCGTGTAATATCAACAACATCAGGCAGATTTTGCTCCGTTAAATCCTCATAGGTGTAATCATAGGTACGACGAAAACGATTGAGGTGGTTGCGTTTGTCGTGGAATTTGCGCCCTGCGAGGTTTACTAGGTCCGATGTGTGGTAGATATAGTCTGAGCCGTCACGATCGAGGCGGTAGCGAAAGACATCAGGCATTTCTCTCTCTACTTCGGCCACTTGCTCCTTCGTCATGCCCCATAAGCGAAAACGATGCCCTTTGGCCCTTGCATCCGCCATAAGCACTTTGAGTGCCGCAGAAAAGTCACCACCGTGGGGTACACCGTAGATATTAGAATCACCGCCATACAAGGAATAGAGAGTACCCTCATGTATACAAGCGCTATGCTTGTATACTTCCCCCCAAATATAGAGAGTACCAAAGACATTCTCGTTGCCCATGAGACTCCTCTCGGCAAGTATCGACTGCACAGCGGCACGATCTTGCACTTCGAGACTCTTAAATTTCAACATATTAGAAAAAATCCTCCTCTTATTCCGCACCAAAACTACGCCTGCGGAAGACCCTGTCTTTCCAGCTCGCGTTCACGCCAGACACTACCAACAAGTTCTCGAATATATTCCGTACTTTTTTCGTACTTAAATTATACCATACGTCTGCCCTGCAAAGGAGTACACCAAGAGAGGCTCTCAGGCAAAGAGAGCCCAGTACTCGTCGCCCCAGTACTTCTTAATAAACTCGTCCCTGCCGGAGGAGCTGCGATCAGCCTTGTACTCCGCAGGGCTATTCTTGTAAAAGTCTTGGTGGTACTCCTCCGCCTCGTAGAAGATTGCGGCCGGCAGGACCTCGGTCACCACTCTCGCCGGAAACCTATCCGAAGCATCTAGCTCTCGTTTTGACTTCTCCGCCGCCTCCCTCTGCGCCGCGGTGGTGTAAAAAATCGCTGCCCGGTACGATGGGCCGCGATCGTGAAACTGCCCTCCGGCGTCGGTCGGGTCAATCTGCATCCAAAAAGCGCGGAGCAGGTTGTCATAAGCTAGCACCGTAGGATCAAAGACAATTTTCACTACTTCATAGTGCCCGGAGGTCTGGGCTTTGACATCTTGATAGGTAGGGTTTTCAAGGTGCCCCCCTGTATACCCGGATTTAATCTCGACCACGCCTGGCAACTCATCAAAGGGCGAAACCATACACCAAAAACAACCGCCAGCAAAGATAGCCTGTTCAAACACTTGTTCCATCACGAAACTCCTTCATAGCATAGTACCAGATAGGCAGTATGAATGTCACAGCGAAGGCCGCAAAACATCTTGACCACTTTCCCTACTCCGGTTCCTGTTCTTTGTTTATTAATACGCAGTTTCGCTCCTACAGTTTCACTTGACGCCGCTCGCAGGAATCAGCCAAAGTTTAAGCGAATAGAATGAGGGAAGAACGGAACGCAGGAGGTACCAGATGTTACTTGCACAAAAGGTCATTTTGGGGCTCGTTATGGGCATCGCCGCCATCACGCCGGGGCTAAGCGGCGGAGCGCTGGCCGCTGCCCTTGGCATATACGGGCCTATCATCCGCGCGCTCTGCTCTCTTTCGCGCAACTTTGAGCGCAGCATACGCTTTCTCTTCCCCCTGGCTAGTGGTTTAGTCCTTGGAATTATCGCTTTTAGCCACATCATGGCTTGGCTGATGACCACCTCGCCTAACCAAGTCAAGCTACTTTTTTTGGGGCTAGTGGCAGGAAGCCTACCCGCCCTGATCCGCGAGGCCAACCGCAAGGGGTTTCGTCTGCGCTACTTGCTGGCAACTCTTCTCGCCCTCATCCTTATGTATCAAGGCGCAGAACTGCTGGCCTGGCCACAGGTGACTGACGGCAACTTTAACGCGCTACACTATGGCTACTTCGGCTTTATATATGCAGTGGGGTCAATTATCCCCGGCATCAGTTCTTCGTTCATCCTTATTCATATCGGGGCCTATGACGATCTGCTGCGGGCCATAAATACCCTGCACTTGCCCCTGCTCATTCCTGCCGGGCTAGGTTTTGCTCTCGGGGCTCTACTCTTACTAGGCGCCGTGGAGAGCATGCTTGCGCGTTACCATGGGCCAGCCTACTACTCGATCCTAGGGTTCTTGCTTGGCTCTGCCCTCTTAATCTGGCCGGGCCTCTCGCCTGGCAGCATGTTCATCGTCGATACGGCCGTATTCAGCGGGGGGGTAGTCCTCAGTGCCGCGCTACTCAAGCTAATGTCCTACCAGGACGGTGGGAGCGCGACCAGGTTCTAGTTAGACCCATCTTCTGCGCCGTAGATGAGCAAAGCGCGGCCCTCGACAGACAAATGCACGGTATCTCCGGCCAAATATTGCTGCTCACTACCAACCGCCGTCACTATCATGCCCTGCGCGAGCTCAATTTTGTAGGTGGTAAACCGCCCGGCAAAAGCCTTCTGTACAATGCGTCCGGGCACCTCTCCTTCCGTACTGGAGAGAGAGACTTGGTCAAAACGGCAAGTACCGACGACACTCTCCTGGTCAGGTCTGTTGCAGGGGATAGCACCAAGCATCGAATGAAAGTACCCCCCCTGTACCCTGCCGGGGAAGATATTGCGCTCTCCGAGAAAGCTAGCAACCCTGAGACTCTGCGGGCCCTCGTAGAGTTTTTCTGGCGTGGCGACCTGCAGAAGGCGATTATCTAAAAGCACCGCCACTCGCTGCGACATAAGAAAGGCCTCTTCTTTGTCATGAGTTACCAGAATACAGGTGAATTTAAGGCGGCTGTGCAGCGCAGAGACAAACTCACGCATGCTAAGTCTGAGATTGACATCCAAATTGGAAAAGGGCTCGTCTAAGAGCAGGACGCTTGGTTCGAGGACACAGGCACGCGCTAGGGCAACCCTCTGTTTTTCGCCACCCGAGAGTTCGTGCGGGAAACTATGCGCTCTATCCGGGAGCTGAATAATATCGAGCATAGCGCGCACTTTTTCGGTCACGAGCTGCCGGCTTTCCCCCCGTGCTCTAAGCCCAAAGGAGACGTTCTCCGACACAGTCATATGCGGAAAGAGACTGTGATCCTGAAAGACAATTATGGCTTGACGGCTTTGGGAAGGCAGAAAAGTCACATCCACGCCATTTATATAGACTCGACCTGTGGTCGGCAATTCTAGCCCGGCGATAATCTTGAGCAAGGTACTCTTGCCACTGCCTGAGGGACCAAGGAGGACCATAAACTCGCCATTAATTACCTCGAGCGAAATATGGGCCAGAGTAGGTTTGCCCTGAAAATGCTTTGTCACGTCTACTAACGAAATACCAGTCATTGCTTCCTCCTCTTCTCCTCGCTGTCATGGGCTAAGGAAGTATGTCTCGCGGTAGTACCGCCTCACTAGGTAGTGCATCAAAGTCAAGGCGGCGAGTGTGGTTGCTACAAAGACTAAGCTGTAAACGGAGGCGACATGCCATTCGCCCCCCTGAACATGGGGGACCAAGTAAAGGGGCAGGGTGATGATGCGTCCCCCCCCAATCATAAAAGTGGTAATATACTGGGAAAACGAAATGATAAAGCTCATGGTGGCCGCTGAAAGCGCACCTGGCATCACTAGCGGCAGGGTGATGGCGCAAAAAACCCTGCCCCCATGAGCACCGAGCATGGCTGCTTGTTGTTCATGCCGCTCGCCAACGAGCTCAAAAACATGCATCAGTATGCGCAGGGCGTAAGGCAGGGCAAACACAGTGTGCACGATGGCTACCCCGAGGAATGTGCCTGCCAGACCTGTGCGTATCATCGCGGAGTGCAACCCCATGGTCACCGTGGCAGTTGGCACCATAATGGGCAGGAGGGTAAAGAGTTTTATGGCTTCGCTGCCTGGGAATTTATAAACACCCAGTGCCTTCGCGGCTGGAAAAGCGAGTAGCAGTGTAAAGGCAGTAGTCATGAGGGCGATGGCTAGGCTTGCGGTCACAGCCCCAAGCAGTCGCGGGTTGTTCCATAGAAGGGCTACGGCATGGTCAATAGATACCACTGGCGGCAGTAGACTAGGGAAGGGCCACTGCAGGCTGATGGCTTGCATGAGAAGTGATACGATGGGTACAGCAACTACAAGTAGCGCGCACTGTACTACGAGACGCATCAGTTTTCCGCCCGGCATACTACAGCCCACCCCCCTGCTGGAAGCGCTTGATAAATCTTTCTACGCCAAAATACAGGCCGGCCAGGGCCAGCGAAATAGCCGATATAAGAACATTGATGACCATGGCCTGAGTGCGGGCGAGAGGGTCGATGTTTGTATATAGCAGGTAGCTTTTCACCGGCAGGGTGCGCCACACGGGGGTACCGAGCAGCAAAGGCACCTCAAAGGCGCCAAAAGCATAGGCAAAGGTAATGAGCGAGGTGCCGATAATCGTAGGTCTTAGAATCGGTAAGTAAATTTGGGTAATGGTCTGCCAAGAACTAGCCCCCAGATTCGCAGCCACATCGGCATACTTGTGGCTGATCCCCCGCAAGGTATCATAAGCCAGCATAGCCACAAAAGGTACCTGCTTGTACAGGTAGACCAACATGATGCCTATGGCGAAGCGGTCATAGACTAGGAGCGGGAACTGATTGGGGTTGTCAATCAAGCCTCCCCACCAGAAAAGGCGGGCCAGAACTCCGCTTTGTGAGAAAATGTGGATCACCATAATGACGACGATAAGATGCGGCAAAATGACCGGCAACTGCAGAGCACGCTGCAGGGACCTGCCCTGCGCTCCTGCACGCAACATGGCAAAAGCAAGCAGGGTGCCTAAAACATTTGAGATTAGCGTGGCAATAACTGCCACGCTAATCGTTGCGCCTAATGAAATCCAAAAGTCACCGTCTCGGAGCACTACGCTATAGTGCTGCCAAGTGAAGCGGCCCAGAAAAGCACCTTGTGCACTGACTAAACTTTGGACCACCCCGTAAAATAGGGCATAGACAAAGGTCAGAGCCAAGAACAACACGAGCGGGGCAACCAAGATGTATGGCGTATACTTGTGTCGCACCTAGCGTTGCAGCACCTGTTCGCGCCACAACTCTTCGATGATGGCGACCTTCTGCGCATGTACTTCGGGCAAGCGTTTGCTGAGAAGCTCGCTCATGGGCAGTACGCCTTGCCCTATATTGGCATTTTCGATAAGTTCGCGCTCGCTAGCTGTAAGGCGAGCCAGATCGACAACCGGCAAGTCACCCCAGTTGTTGACGTCAAGCTTAGCAGCCTGCATAGCCACAGATATTAGGTGGTGTATCAACACAAACGCGGCGTCCTTATTGGGCGAGTTAAATGGTATGGCGACATAGTGGGTGTTGCCGACATTGCCTTTGTCAAACACAAAGGTCTCTACACTGGGGGGCACTCTATTTTCGGCGATCAGCTGTCCGACCTTGAGAGGAGTGTAGCTCATGCTCCACAAGAGCTGCCCCTCGGCAAACATGCGATCAAGGGCAGCTACATCGGCGGGATAAGTAGTGCCCCTCTCCCAGAGATATGGTTCCAACTCATTTAAAAAGTCGAGCGCGGGTTGAATGACTGCCTGTATGGCGGCCTTTTCCGCTGGCGCGTTGTTAAGGGCCTCAAAACCGACTATATCATAGATAATGTTTCTCACAAAGGCAGAGCCAGTAAAATCTGGTGGTGCGGGGTAGGTAAAGCGGCCGGGGTTGCTCCGGGCAAGCTCGAGGAGCGCGGCTGCACTCGTAGGAAAGGTGTCCAGCCTTGCTCTATCTGCCATGAAGACGAGCTGGGCACGTCCTAAGGGAACGGACATCCCTTCGGTAGGTACCCCAAAATCATAATTGGTATCGGGCGCATTTGGATCTATCAGGCGGTTAAAGTTGTCAATACGGGTATTGAAGGGACCATATAGTAGCCCCTCTGTTTTAGCAGCATAGAAGTTCTCGCCGTTAATCCACATGACGTCAATGTCTCCACTGACCTTGTTCGCTTGCTTTTCTGTGGATAGTTTACGCAGAATTTCATCGATATTCATGGGAACACGCCGCAAGGTTATACCGTATTCGGCCAGGAGTGAAGGGGCCACGACATTGTCAAACCAGTTGTTGACGGCCGAGCTGCCTCCCCAACCGTAGAAGGTAACTGTAGTACCGCGACTCTTTTGTAGGGCAGCAGAAAACTCACTCGGACCCGTTGTCAGCTTAGGCCGTGCTGCACATCCGATTATCAGCGCAAAGTGCGCCGCAACCAAGAGCAGCACCACTATTTTTTTAGTCACTGCTAAACCTCCCGTAATATAGCAATATTTCCGCTCTAACTGCAGCTCTACTTTAAGAGCCTCATGGCCTCGGCAAAGCGCTGCCCCGCAGTGAAAAGTATGGCCGCAGCCAAAAGCAGCAGTGCCCCGGCACGCCAAGCGGGCAACAGAACAATCAAACTAAGGGCGACAAAAGCTTCTGTCCTTTCCATAAGGCCGGCCTGGTAGTAAAAGGACTTGTTCCCCATTTTTTCTGCCAAAGCCCCTACGGTTAGGAACACGGTCATGGACAAGATGATGCTCGCAAATACTAAGGCCGTGGGCACCGCTAAAGCAGGCGAAGTAAACATAACTGCCAAGAGGACCATAATCTCGACCACTCTATCAAAGACAATGTCCATAAGGGTGCCGATGGCTGACGAAGTTTTGCTCTGGCGGGCCATGGAGCCATCGAGCACGTCGAAGAGCCCAGAGATCCAGAGCAGGGACACCCCTAGCAAGAGGTGGCCACAGGCGACGGCGATAGCCGCCGTCGCCCCCACTGCCACCGCCACCAGGGTCCCCTGTACAGGCGTCATGCCGCACGCCAACAGCGTCCGCGCCATTTTCTCAAACACGGGCTGAAAATAAGGTCTGGCTTTACTATCTAACATCTGTGTCGCTTAGTACTAGGGCCGGTTATCTAATTTCGCCGCGATTGTCGGTCCACTGCTCGGTAAGAGCGAGAACTTGCTGCCTTAAGGCTGCTGGCGCATGTGTGGCACTAGCTTCGGAGGCCACAAAAGACCATTCAATCCATGAGCCATCATAGTTGTAAACATCAGCATGGCCAAGTACATCTGTTAGCACCAGGTGAGTGTGTGCCGACCTTACTCCGGACTGGCAAAGAACAATAACCTTGCGACCGCGTATGGCTTCGGCGAAGGCTGCAGAAATCTCTGCGCGTGGGCGAAGTGTTCGGTCAGCTGCGTTGACCGTAGTCCATTCAATGTGCACACTGCCAATCATACGGCCCATGCCGTAAGCACCGCGGGACGACCCTGAGGGCCGGCCATTAAACTCATCCGCGCTGCGGGTGTCGATAACTACCCATTCACGCGGGTTGTTTAAAGCGTGAACGACTTCATTGATGCCTACATTGTTGATGCTAGGGTTGTAGCTAGGAGCGCGATAATCCGAGAGAACTGGCTGTTCTGCCAAACGGGCGAAATTCCTAGTGGGGAAGTCACCTGCTCGCCAAGCATTGAGCCCGCCATCAAGGTACCGCACATCGCGATGCCCAAGCTGCCTAATTTGCCACATAAAGCGCGCCGCATCGTGCATAGCACCCTCGGCATAGACCACGATCATGGAATTCGGAGTAGCACCAGCGCGAGAGAGTAAGTTCTCCATCACTTCGCGCGAGCTGGCCATGCCGCTAACGAGAGGGGACACCGCCAAGGTAGAATTAACTCCTGAGTAATCTCCACGCCACACCGTGAAGCTGCCGGCGATGGGGGAACGCGAAGGGCTCAAAGGATTAATGGCGGCGGTGGGGTTTAAGACTCCAATCACCACTAAGTCTGGTTCACTACGATCCATGAGCATATTTAGCTCTGCCGGAGAAATAAAGGCATCTTGGTTGGCATAGGTCGCCAGCCGCTGGCTAAAAGGGCTATCCGCAATGCGGGTGCGACGGAGGGCGACGGGTCTTACTATAGTTACGGTCTGGGCTGACTCACTCCAGGTCACTTCGGCGCCTAAGTTCTCGGCCACAAAGCGCAAGGGGACCAAGGTCCGCCCACTAATGATGACGGGGGCTACATCCAAGTTGACATTCCGCCCATTGACGACCGCGACATTGCGACCGATAACGAGCGACAGGGTGGTGCTGCCAAGCTGCCCGGTGACGGTGCTGGTGGCATCTTGCCAGCCCACCGTGGCCCCAAAGGCCTCAAAGAGGGCACGGAAAGGCACTAGCAGTCTCCCCCTCTGCATAACCGGCGCCACTTGCAGCACCATCGGCTGCCCATCAATCAGGACACGAATGGGGGTCTGGGCGACTGCACTGGGCTGGTAGGCAGCCACAATACCAAGGAACAGAACTGTCGACAACATTACGGCAATAATCTGTTTCACTTAGCTTCCTCCTTTTCTATCTTGGACAAGTTTTACACTTCTAGCTGATCTTAATACCCTTCTTCTTGGCTAGGTACTTGGGTATAAGGGACACCCCAAAGAGCACCAGCCCGGCAACGGTGAACTGCAGTAGTAACGCCACGCTGACGCCATGTGTCACTATTTCGCCGGCAATGTAGGCGTAAATAAATGCCCCCGGAGCCATGGTGATCAGTGAAACCAGAGCAAAAGTGGGTAATTTCATCGATGTTAGTCCATAGGCATAATTTTGGATGTTGTAAGGGAAAACAGGCACCAGCCTTGTTAAGATAAGAAAACTAGCCCCGTTTTCTTTAACCCCGTCTTCAATACGCTTAAAAATGGGATTATGGCCGAACTTGGCAATGATAGTGTCGCGCGCGACATACTTGGCGAGCAAAAAGGCTACACAGGCCCCTACCGTTGCCGATATTAACGCGAGAAAGCCACCCAGAATCGAGCCAAAAGTAATGCCCGCCACAATGGTAACGGCCGACGCCGGCAGCATAAATACTGCCACCGCGATGTAGAGCAACATGTAAACTATGTACCCCACTACACCTAGGTCTTGAAACCACTGCTGCAGTACCTCAATGTCGGTCAAGCGCTCGACTAAGCCAAAATGGTTCCCGAGGAGAATCACTGCGACTAGAGCAGCGAGAGCCAATACCAAGCGCGGTAGGCCGCTTTGGCGTGTTTTTACTTGCACTGCGAACAACACCCTCTCTACTTTCTTTACACCCTACTCGCCGACAAAGCACCCTACTTAGCTTATTTTATCGCGCGCCTGATGACCCCCTTTGACCGGTATCTGTTCACCCATGCTTTTACCGGGCTGGCTAAGACATTCTCGGGTGGCATCGAACTCTTAGTGACGACAGGGCCAAAGATGAGGTCAAGAATGTGCCAGGCCTTACCCCCACCCATGAGCATCGATGAGCGGCAGGCGGCACAGTACACCACGATATGCTGTGTCGGCATTTCGCCTACTCTTCTATCCATAATCTTTTTTGCCAAGGTGGGGTTAGCAGGAACAATCATGCCCCCGAAACCACAACATCTGGCATTGCCGCGCGTACGCTCTGGCTCCACACACTTGTAACCCAATTCGTTCATTACCCATCTAATGCCATCATGTATGCCGGAGTTGTCACGCACGGGGCATGAATCGTGGATTGAAAACACCACGTCGCTGCCTAACGCCTTGCCAAGCACCTCCTTGGGCAAACCGATGCTCGGTAATCTCTCCCAGAGGGAGGCCGTTTGAAATTCGTTTGACTCTCGCAACATATTGTAGCAGTTTTGACAGGCCACTAGCATTTCGTCTACTTGGCAATCCTTTATGTCGCGCACCAGGCTAGCGAAACGGCTCTTAAGCAGCTCCACTTGACCAAGGGCCTTGGTGGGCTTGCCACAACACTTTTGCACTACCGACAGTTCAGGGTAGACCTGGCGCAAGAAGCTGATCGTTTTTTCGATATTTTCTGGGCTGTAGGAGGGTAGCGAGCAACCTGGCATGAAACCGTGACGAGTGCTCATCTTAACTTACGCCCCTTTCTCTTGATTGTAAAGACGCCTGAAAAAGAGAGCTTTTGATGGATATCTATAGCTCCATGGCCCTTCATAGGCGACTTACCCTTGTTGGCTACCACGAAGTCTTTGCGCATCGCCATAAAGGCATCGGCCAGCTTAAACTCCTCCGGACAGACCAAGGTGCATTGGTTACACATATTGCAGGAGTAGGGGACAATAGGCTCCACATGCCCATTGACCAGAAACGCGCCAAAAAGTAAGCCCGGGAACTGCGTGAATTCATTAAGCATCAGGCATTCCTTCATACACTCTTTGCATTCACACCTCAAACACCGCAGAGACTCTAACTTGGCGGTGGCGTCGTCAAACCCTAGGTCGCACTCGGCAAACTCCTGCCGACGCACTTCAGGCGCTACTAGTCGCGTATGACTGCGTGGCGTGTTCTCTGTGTCGGGCGGCAGAGGTACGTCATACTTCGTCTGGTAGCTCGCCTCTAGCTTAAAGTTGCGCTTATGGTCTAATTTTTGTCTCTGCAAGTATCTGTCGGCTGATAGGGCCGCTTTTCTGCCTAACGCCATGGCTTCTATGACTATAGTACTGCCAGCGGCATCTCCAGCTACGAAAACACCCTCGAGGTCTGTGGCCAGTGTTTCGGGGTTCACTATGTACCTACCGCTCCCACCTAGGCGTAGCAGCCCACCGGCGATATCTTCCACACGTTGCCCAATGGCAAAGATGATGGTATCGCAGGGAATAGTCTGCACTTCCTGCCCTAGCTGAGGGTTGAACCTACCTGTATCATCGGTCAACGCTAGACAATTTTGAAGTCTAAGACTCGCGACGCGAGACTGTTCTGGTATAACTTCGTCTACGCACCATCCGTAAGCAAAAACTACTCCCTCTTCTTCGGCGGCGATTTGTTCGTGCTTGCTAGCGGGGAGCTCGCATGCGCTTTCTAAGCAGACGATACGCGCCGTCTTAGCACCGGCACGGAGTGCAGAGCGCGCACAGTCCATGGCCACATCACCACCGCCAACAACCACTACGCTCTCTCCTAGCATGGTACTCTTACCTGTAAGAGAAACCTCACGCAGAAACTCAACAGCTGTGGCCATACCCTGCGCGGTAGCCCCCTTGACCTTAGCTGCGACTCCGACATGCGCGCCATGCGCTAGCACTACGGCGTCATACTCTTGGCGAAGAGACTCCAGCGACACATCTTTGCCGACTTCGACGCCGAACTTAAACTTGACCCCTAGGCGGTCAAGATAGCTGTACTCGAATTCAAGCACCTTTACCGGCAGACGGTATGAAGGGATGCCAACGCGCATCATGCCCCCCCGCACCGGCAATTTCTCGTAAATTGTCACCTCATGCCCTGCCATGCACAAATCTATGGCTGCCTGTGCGCCGGCAGGGCCACTGCCGACCACGGCCACGCGCTTGCCCGTGGGAGAGCTGACAATCAAATCCCACAACTCTTCGCGGTCGGCCTTGTCAGCGGCATAGCGCTTAAGTGAAGCAATGGCTAGAGACTCATTAAATTCCTCAGCGCGCCGGCACACCTTTTCGCAAGGATGTGCGCACACCCGCCCTAATGTCCCAGGGAGAAAAAGCTTTTCACGAATTACACGCACGGCATCATCTAGCCGCCCTTCGCGAATGTGGCGAATATACCCCATCGCATCTGTGTGCATGGGACACTCCGCCGTACAGAAGGGCACTTCTAGCCCCTGACAATTGTTAGCGATCTCTTGCGCTAGGGTGTAAACCTTCTCTGCAAACTTAACTGCCATGTCCATCCTCCATTTCTCCGCATGTGAAAAAACACACTCACATCGTTAGAAAAAACACATATTTTAACCTGTATACCCAGTATAGTATCCTGCAACTTTCATGTCAATGTGGCGCAAGACCTCTATGTGCCCTGCCCTGGCCTAGCTAAGGCCCTGTAACTTACTGCCTCGGCAATATGGGCGGTGTCGATCATATCTGTTCCGGCGAGATCGGCTATGGTGCGTGCGACTTTAAGCAGGCGGTCATGAGCGCGAGCCGAGAGAGACAGCTTGGTAAAGGCGCTCCGCAGTAGTGCCTCTGCTCCCTCGCTGATCATGAGTTTGCGCAGGTGACGATGCCCCAAGCGGGCATTGCAAAAGACGCGATTCTCCTTGTATCTCTCTTGCTGCCGCTCGCGCGCTGCCGCTACACGCAGCCTAATCTGTTCTGACGAGTCTCCCCGGCGCTCGGCGGCTAATTCGTGGTAGAGCAGACGGGGCACATGGAGCTCCATATCGATGCGATCTAGTAATGGCCCCGATATTTTATTGGCATAGCGGCCCGCCTCACCTGGCGAGCAAGTACATGGCTTTACCGCATCGCCTAAATAACCACATGGACATGGATTCATGGCGGCGATCAACATAACTTCAGACGGATAAGTAAGGGTGGCGTTCACCCTGGCAATAGTGACATGTCCGTCTTCTATGGGCTGGCGCAGTTGTTCGAGAGTCTTCTTCGAGAATTCCGGCAGCTCGTCAAGAAACAACACGCCGCGGTGAGCTAGACTGACCTCGCCGGGGTTAGGAATTTTACCCCCTCCGATCAGCCCTCCGTTCGAGACGGAGTGATGAGGCGCGCGAAATGGCCGCTCCGATACTAGGACGCCTTTCTCCGTAAGCAAGCCTGCCACACTGTAGATCTTGGTGACCTCGAGGGCCTCCTCTTTGCGCATGGGGGGAAGAATGGTGGGCAGATGTCGTGCCAACATGGTTTTTCCAGAACCCGGGGGGCCGACAAACAAGACATTGTGTCCGCCTGCGGCAGCTACTTCTAAGGCACGCTTGGCCTGCTCCTGCCCCGCTATGTCTCTAAAATCCAAGCTCTGTGCTTTTACGGCTACAGTTTCTTCGGGCAAAATCGGCTCGGCCTGCCTGTAACCGGTGAGAATAGCAACTAACTCTGTCAAGGAAGAAACGGGCACAACCTCTAGACCGTCGACTAACATGGCCTCGCGAGCATTAGCTCGCGGCACGATAAGCTTCTTATTCTGATTCCGACTGAGAATCGCCATGGGCAGCACCCCAGCGACAGGGCGCAGCCCTCCATCTAGAGATAACTCGCCCACAAAGACAGCGTCTTCTAGCACTGTCCTAGGTAATTGCTCGGAGGCTGCAATCAGGGCGATGGCAATCGGCAAGTCAAAAGCGCTGCCCTCCTTGCGCAAATCAGCGGGAGCTAAGTTTACCGTGATACGGCGGGTGGGGATACTATACCCACAGTTCTTGACCGCGGAGCGCACACGCTCGCGCGCCTCCTTAACGGCTGTATCCGGTAAGCCTACAATATCAAAAATCGGCATACCTTGCGCCACGTCAACCTCAACATCTACCAGGAAGGCATCTAGTCCGCACACGGTCGAACCCCAAACCTTTGCGAGCATGGTTACATCTCCTCAAGCGCTTCATATAAGAACATTTGTTCGCCACGGCTGTTCTCTTTCCTGCAGGGATGGCAAATATTTCGTAGCGCCCAAGCCCCCCACGTCATTAGGGGCCTAAAATGTCTTCTAAGTGGTCCACAATCATCTCCTGGCCGGGCAGGGCCAGTATGCAGATGGCGTCAAATTTTATCTCTTGGTAGGGTGTAGAATTATGTTCCACAAGGTACGCTGCCGCAGCGCTCCGAAAACTGCGTAACTTTTTCTTTGTCAAAGCCTCGGCGGGATTACCGCGCTCTAAGTCTGTGCGATACTTGACCTCGACAAAGAGCAGGACACCTTTTCTCACGGCAATGATGTCGATTTCACCCGAGAATACGCCAAAGTTTTCGGTCACTACTGTATAACCCATGTCCACTAGCCTCTGTCGGGCGATGGCCTGCCCCACAAACCCTAAGGCATGTTTAACTGACATGTCCTCCCCCCTTGCGAGAGAGGTTCCAGGTGGCAAGCGCAAAGAACACTAAGGCCGAACCAAGCAGAAAAGCGATATGAGTGGCGACATCGGCGGTGAACGAGCCGTAGTCAAAAATCACCCCAAAGCCATGTTTAAATTCAGCGACCGCGGCGGTGGGCGCATTCGCAAAGGCCTTGACCATGGCCTCCTCCATCATCACTTGACGAAAGAGGGCCGCGCCATGTGAAGGGGGAAAGAACTTGACAACATATTGCACTCCAGTTGGCAGAGCGCCTAGGGGTATGTAGATCCCGGTCAAGAAACCAATTAGCGCCCCAATTACCGAGGCTGCGGCACTGTAGGCATTGTTTGAGTCAAAGAGAGAGACCACAAAAATCATCATCGCGGAACTAGACACCACTGTAACCACCATGATGGCGAGCACCTTGAGGACGCTTGGCGGGCTCAAAAACTCACCGCCATAGGCCACAATGTAGAGCTGCCCCAGCACAAAGGTGGTGAGGCTTAGCGCTAGGCCAATCATCAGCGCAGCAAACACATAGCCGCCGACTAGGGCAGTGCGCGGCAAGGGGGCGGCGCGAAAGTCCCGCAGGATTTTCTTAGTACGGTCCTCCACCATAATGCCATAGGCACCCATGGTAGAGGTAATCGATACCATGGCGAGTAGGCCTGCCATAATCCAGCTGTCGGCCACAAAGCGTGCTCCTGCGACCGGCCCGACATTTCGCTCCATCATATTGCCAAGAAACAGCACATACATGCCTATGGTAATAATCACCGACAAAAACGAGAAGAACACCGCCATGCGGTCCCTGAAGAAAACTTTGAGGTTGCGCGCCATCAAGCAGAACATCATCATTCGTGTAGCTCCCCTCCCGTAATGGCAATGAAGGCATCATCTAGGCTGCCGCTCGTGACTTCGAAGCCACCGATAAACTCTTCGCACAGTTTTAGCAGGGGTAGAGCGTCTACGGTGCGTTTTAGCTTGATGACAACGCGCCCCCCTTCGACTTGGTAGGCTAGTTGTCTCTCTGTCAACAAGGACAAAAGCGGAGCTATGGCCAGTGGAGAAATCTTAAGATAGTCGCTGCTGTACTGCTCACGAAGTTCTGCCGGGCGACCTTTCGCGCATATTTCACCGCCCTTAATCACGGCTACGTAGTCGGCATTAGCAGCTTCTTCCATGTAGTGCGTGGTCATAAAGACCGTCATCCCCTGTTTTTGTTGGATCTCACGAATTGTCTGCCACACATGGTGTCGCGTCTTGGGGTCAAGACCGGCCGTCGGTTCATCGAGAAAGAGCACCTTGGGTGTATGCACTAAGGCCCGGGCAATATCCGCCCGCCGCCTCTGCCCACCCGACAGTTTGCCATAGGGGCGGTTGACAAAGTCTTCGACTTCAGCAGCCTTAGCTGCCACCCTCACTCGTTCCTGCAGCTTTGCTCCTGTGAACCCGTAAAAACTGGCTCGCAAGTAGAGATTCTCGTGCACTGTCAGCAGATCGTCGAGCACGCTGTGCTGAAACACCACGCCGATATGAGAGCGAATCTTGTCGTCATCCGCACCGAGCACATAGCCATTGACCCGAACTTGCCCTTGGTCGGGGGTCAGCAGGGTGCAGATAATATCGATAGTCGTCGATTTGCCGGCTCCATTCGGTCCTAAGAATGCGAAAAACGCCCCCTCCTCGACGTAAAAGTCAATGCCGCGAACCGCCTTTACGCTACCATAGCTCTTCACTAACCCGCTCACTTCGATAATTTTTCCCACCAGTTTTGCTCCTCTCTACCTATCAGTGATACTATCTTCGTCACGTTGACGCCGTTTCCTTGTGCGACCAAGAGAAGAGGGGCAGACCGCGCTGTCTACCCCTCTTCTTAGTGTGCCTACCTCGGCATCGGCTCTGTTTATGCGGCAGGCGGAATGACAATCCGCTGTCCGGGACGGATTAAGGCCGGATTTACGAGGTTATTATGGTGGTGTAATCTGTGCCAATTTACATTGTGCTTGCGCGCAATGGCCCACAAGGTATCGCCTCTAGCCACGATGTGTACTATAGGCCCTGTCTGCGGTGCTCCGACAGACGGGATAAAGATAGTCTGTCCAACACGCAGGCGATTGGGGTTAGCCAAGTTATTATGATGCGCCAGCTCCTGCCAAGTGGTGCCGTGCTTAAGAGCGATGCGCCAGAGCACCTCGCCCGACTTAACCACATGCGGTACATGGGCAGTTGGCGGGGCCACAGGAAGCGTGGGCGGCGTGACAGTCTGTTCTGGGGGAGTAGAAGGCTGCTCTGTCTTGGGTTGCTCTGGCGTGGGCACTTGTACTACGGCCGGAGTCGGTGCCAAGGTAATGCGCTGCCCGACCACCGCGCTGGTAATTTCGCCTAATCTTGCTACATGCTCTGCGAAAGCTTCTTCGAGCGA
Organism: Bacillota bacterium; assembly: GCA_018333655.1. Taxonomy (NCBI): domain Bacteria; kingdom Bacillati; phylum Bacillota; species Bacillota bacterium. Next base: position 145,371 of record JAGXTJ010000008.1, read on the forward strand.
CATCATCTGCGCCCTTATAGGGATAGACCCCAGCATCGCGTAGCCGTCGCCGCCCGCGGCGAGAAAGTCATTGGTAGCTACTAGGTAAGTCTTAGCTGGGGCTAGTGCCACCCCGTTTATTCTGGCCGAATGAACGCGCCGGCCCGCTTCTCTGGCTGTATCGATCGAGAAGGTCAGCCCCGCTACTTGCAAGAAACCGCCATTCTGTGCGGGTAACAATCTGGCGCTAAACTCAAGCATCTCTAAGATTTGCGCTCCGGTCATGGGCAGCGCTACAATCAGGTTGCCAAAAGGCAAGACATTAAAGACCTGCCCGCGCGTAACATTACCAGACACAATCGAGGCCCTAATACCGCCACCATTGGTTACGGCTACGTCCGCACCTGTCACCTTAAGCATGGCGTCAGTGATAAGGTTGCCGAGGTTTGTTTCTGCGGTACGCACAAAGGCACGTTCACCTTCTAGGCGCACCGCAGTCTTGCCCACGACTTGGGAGTGAACCGCGCTAACTTGCTGATTGTAGGTGTTGATGATGGTCTGTACGCGCGGGTCTGATGCCACGGCAGTGGTCTGATTAGCATAGATGAGAGTATGCGCGATGCGTCGCCCTGCCGGGTCAAAAGTAATATCCACGCGACCTAGAGCATTACCAAACTCGCCGGCCTGCACGATTATAGTGCGCCCGACCTGCAAAGTAAGTGTATCGTGGCTGTGCCCGTCGATAATGAGGTCAAGCCCCTGCACTTCTTGGGCCAGTTTGATGCTGGTGTAGTCCCCCTCCTGCCCAAGATGGCTCAGGGCAACTATGAAGTCAACTTGTGGGCGCAGAGTCGCGACTAAACGCGAGACAGAGGCAACGGGGTCTGCAAACTTAAGCCCCTCCACATTGCGAGGATGTGTCTTAAAAGCGGTCTCTGGCGTCGCGACGCCGATAATGGCTACTCGCTTGCCACCTAGTTCTCTAATAATGTGCGAGGGCAAGGTAGTCGGCTCGACATTGGCAGCCACTAGGGGGAAAGTAGCCCTGCTGGCTAATTCCATCAGTCGCGCTTTGCCGAAGTTAAAGTCGTGGTTACCTGGCACCATGGCATCGTACTGCATGACATTCATAATATCTACAATAGCTTGTCCCTGTGACAAGTTGGCGATGGACTGACCGTGAAAAGCATCCCCCGCCTCAAGCAGCAAGACATGTGGGTTTGCCGCACGCGCTGCTTGCACAATGGTCGCCATACGAGCGTACCCAATCTGCGTATCCGAAGCTGTGACGCGCGAATGGATGTCGTTAGTGTGAAAGATAGTAATAGTAGTGGGGGCACTTGCCATAGCGGCAACGCCAAGTTGGGGCAGAATAAGCGCAATCATAACCATAAGTGCAATAAAACGCCGTGACACTAGACTAATTTTCATACTATGCCTCCTTGAGTAGATTCTTCGTTACACCTAATATTATTACAATTATTACGATATGAATAGTGCTTTATTATTAATCCAGGGCTCCGTCAAAGTCGAGAATAACTGAAGCGCAGTAAGGCCTTGCACATTCTACTGGCTTTTTCCCCGCGGAACCGTTACAATGAAGATAAATACGGAACCAAAGGAACTTGTATGACGGGAC